>JANOPR010000252.1:0-5469 GCA_031421955.1 Burkholderiales bacterium | reverse complement strand
CCTTGACGAACAGCTCGACGCCGAACAGACCCTGCCCGCCCAGGTTGTCGGTCACGGCCTGGGCGATCTGGCGCGCGCGCTGCAGCGCGGCCGGTGCCATTGCGTGCGGCTGCCAGCTCTCGACATAGTCGCCGCTGACCTGGATGTGGCCGATGGGGTCGCAGAAATGGGTTTCGACGCGGCCATCGGCGCCGAGCGCGCGCACCGTGAGCAGCGTGATCTCATAGTCGAAATCGATGAAGCCCTCGACGATCACGCGGCCGCGGCTGACGCGGCCGCCGGCCATGGCGTGGTCCCAGGCCTTGGCCACATCGGCCGGGCCGTCGATCTTGCTCTGGCCCTTGCCCGAACTGCTCATCACCGGCTTGACGATGCAGGGGTAGCCGATCCCTGGTCGGCGCTCGCCGCCGGCCGTCGTCGTGTCCTCGATGGCGGCCTGCAACTCGGCCAGCGAATCGCAGAAGCGGTACGGGCTGGTCGGCAGCGCCAGGGTCTCGGCGGCCAGGCGGCGGATGCCCTCGCGGTCCATCGTCAGGCGTGCCGCGCGTGCGGTCGGGATCACGCGCACCGCGCCCTCGGCCTCCAACGCTTCGAGCACCGGCGTGGCGATGGCCTCGATCTCGGGCACCACCAGGTCGGGCTTCTCGGCCAGGATCAGCGCGCGCAGCGCATCGGCGTCGCTCATCGTGATCGTGTGCGCGTAGTGCGCAACCTGCTGGCCGGGCGCGTTGGCGTAGCGGTCGACGGCGATCGTCTCGACGCCCAGGCGTTGCAGCGCGATCAGCACTTCCTTGCCGAGCTCGCCGCTGCCCAGCAGCATGACGCGGGTGGCGTGGGGGGACAGGGGGGTGCCGATCTGGGCCATGGCGGGGGAGTGGCGGGTTGCGGGGTGCTCGATTGTCACCGTCGCGGGCGTCCGGTGGGGCTCAATCCCGGGCGAAGCCCAGCTCGCGCTGCGCGCGCAGCGCGAGCACGATGACCGTGTCTTCCAACGGGTCATAGCGATAGCGCGCCACGTAGCCGCACGCATCGCGCCCGATCACGAACTCGCGTCGGTCCTGCGTGCCGGGCCGACCGATCAGCGGGTGCTCGCGCAGCAGCGCGAGTGCGCCGTATATCTCATCGATGCGCTGCTCGATATTGGCCACATCGTGGGCCAGCATGTGCAACGTGACTCGCTCGATGTCGTCGGCCAATGCCGTGGCCAGTACCAGGCGCGTCATCCTCTCTTCGCTGTTTTCGACGTCGGCTGCGCAGCTTCGAGAATTTGCACCTTGGGTCGCAGTGGGCGCTTGCCCGCGGCCAGGGACTTGGCGTAGTCGCGCATATCCTCGAGCGAGATGTACTCGCGCGTGCGCTCGAACTTGACCCAGCGCCGGTTCACCTCGGCATCGAAAGCCTGTTCGCGCTCGATCGACTCCGCGGTTTGCGACAGCGCATCGATCATGAAGGCATGGCTCGACTTGCCGGCCGCATTGGCGAGCTTGTCGATGCGCGACTTCAATTCAACGGGCAAGCGGATCGTGGTGGTGGACATGGCGGCATTCCCTCGCGCAATTGGCGGGTCGCGCCACTGTAGCACTGTTGTGCCGCAATTGAAGCCTCACTCGAACCAGAACGCCTCCAGCAACGCGCCGCGCGCGCGATCTCGCTCATGCCGAAGACGCCGCATTGCCACTGCGCGGCGTTCTCCTACACAAGGAGGCACCGCTCGCCGACGGACGCCAGCGAGCGCAGCACCTAGATTCACTCCATGGCCTGGACGTCGATACGGCGTCGAGTCGCAACTCAAGTGTCGTCAGGCCGAGTGCACCAAGGAGTGAACGCATGAAGTCAATTCAATTCCCTGCCCTGATCATCATCGGCGCCGCGGCGCTCGCACTCAGTGCGTGCGGGCCGCAGGACGGTGCACCGGTCGCGACAGGTGCAGCCGCCACCGGCGCGAAGGCCGCGCCGGCCAGTGAACGCAAAGCGGTGGTGAGTTCCACCCGCGGCACGATCACGCAGATTGAAGCCGTGATCAAGCAGGGCGAGACCTCCGGCGTCGGTGCCGTCGTCGGCGGCCTGGTCGGCGCCGCGGTTGGCAGCCAGATCGGCGGCGGCGACGGCAAGAAGGCCGCGACCGTGGTCGGCACCGTGGGCGGCGCAGTCGTCGGCCACCAGGTCGAGAAGGACCGCGCACGCGACGTCACCGGCTACCGCATCACGGTGCGCCTGGACGACGGCAGCGTGAAGACCTTTCAGCAGGCGCAGGCTGGCGAACTGACCATCGGCGCCCGCGTCAATGTCGATGGCGGCGTCGTGCGCCAAGTCTGATATGACGACCCCAAGCTCGCTACGCTCGCGCCCCCCGAGGGGAGCCAGGTCTGTTCAGAGCGGCCCGGCGCCGGCCCGAGTACAGCACCCGCCGACAACTCGACCTGCACTCGATAGCCGGCCCACTCTCAGGAGAACGCCATGATGAACCCACGCTCACTCGCCCTCACCCCGCTATTGGCATCGATGATTGCCACCGTGGCGCTGGTGGCCTGCAACCGCGCCGAAGAGCCGCGTACCGCAGGCCAGGTACTGGATCAAACCGTGACCCAGGTCGAGAACAAAGCCAAGGAGGTCGGCGCCGACATGCGCGCCGGCGGCGAAAAGGCCGCTGACGCCGTGGCCGCGGCCGGCACCAAGACCGCCGACGCGGTGCGCGATGCCGCGATCACCGTCGAGGTCAAGGCCGCGCTGGCGAAGGACCCCGGCCTGAGCGCCCTGGGCATCGACGTCGATACCACCGCCGGCCGCGTGGCGCTGCGCGGCACGGCGCCGAGCGCTGCGGCGCGTGAGCGCGCGTCGCAACTGGCCAAGGCCGTGACCGGCGTCACCGGTGTCAACAACGAACTCTCTGTCAAGACCAATTCCTGATCCCCCGCCCGTCAATTCAACCACCACTGGAGAACTCCATGCAAACACGTCATGCCCTTATCGCCATCGTTTCCGCGCTGGCCCTGTTGACCACCACCGGCTGCGCTGTCCTGCGCGACCAGCAATCGGTCGGCTCCTACGTCGACGATGCCACACTGACCACTCGCGTGAAGGCCAAGTTCGCCGAGAACACGACGGTCAGCATGATGTCGATCACCGTCGAGACGATGAAGGGAACCGTGCAGCTGTCAGGCTTCGCGAAGACCCAGGCAGAACGCATGATGGCAGAGCACCTGGCCCGCAACACCTCGGGTGTCGTGGCCGTGCGCAACGACATCATCGTGCGCAGCTGATCGATCGGCGCGGCGCTCGGCGCCGCCCTGCCACCCGCGGCGACCTGACGGTCGCCGCGGGTGGCATTCGCGCGTGCGCCTGATTGGGGCGAGCGCACGCAGCGGCATCGCGCGATGGGGATGCGCAATGCGATGATTGCGGCATGCCCGCGCACCAACCGTTGCCCGCCTCGTTGTCAGCGCACGCGCTGGCGCTGTACAGCGCCGCCCTGATCGCACTGCTGGCCCTGTCGGGCTGGCAACCCTTCGACCTGGCCACGTGGATCATGGAAGTGACGCCGGTCGTCGTCGTGCTGTTGATCCTGTGGGCCACGCGCGAGCGCTTCCCGCTCACGCCGCTGCTCTATGCGTTGATCTTCGTCCACGCCGGCGTGCTGATGCTCGGCGGCCACTACAGCTACGCGCGCGTGCCGCTGGGCGACTGGCTGCGCGACGGCTTGGGCCTGGCGCGCAATCCGTACGACGGCATCGGGCACTTTGCGCAGGGTTTCATCCCAGCCATCGCCGCGCGCGAGCTGCTGCTGCGCCACACCGGCCTGCAGCGCGGCGCCTGGCTGTTCGTCGTCGTCACCGGCGTGTGCCTGGGCGTGAGCGCGCTCTACGAGTTGATCGAGTGGGGTGCGGCGATCGCGCTGGGCCAGGGGGCCGAAGAATTCCTCGGCACCCAGGGCGACCCCTGGGACACGCAGAAGGACATGGCCCTGGCCGGCGTCGGCGCGATGGCGGCGCAATGGCTGCTGGCGCGCTGGCATGACCGTCAACTCGCCGCGCTGGAAAACCGAAGCAGCGGATCATGAACGAAGCCACTGCAGGCTTTCTCGACCTCGAGCGTTGGCCGCGGCGCGATGCGTTCGACTACTTTCGCCGCTTCGACAAGCCCTACTTCAATGTCTGCACGCGGCTCGACGTGGCACGACTGAAGCAAGCGGTGGCCGCGCGGCGCGTGGGCAGCCTCTCACTGGCCTACCACTTCATCGCGCTGCGCCTGGCCAACCAGATCGAGCCGTTTCGCTACCGGCTCGAGGGCGGGCGCGTGCGCGTGCATCCGGTCGTGCATGGCAGCACCACGGTGCTGCGCGACGACGACAGCTTTGGTTTTGCCGACCTGGACCACGACGCAGACTTCGCCGCCTTCGCCGCGCGTGCCGCCACCGCCATCGCAGCCACGCGCGACGGCCGGCTGCCCTTCGAGCCCAAGCCCGACGACAGCGCGTGCATCCACTTCACCACCCTGCCCTGGCTGCACTTCACGAGCTTTTCGCACGCGCGCAACTGGGGCCGCGAAGACTCGGTGCCCAAGCTGGCGTTCGGCCGCATCGACGCCGACGGCGCGCAGGCCTGGATGCCGCTGTCGGTGGAAGTGCACCACGCCCTGATGGACGGCCTGCATGTGGGGCGGTTCGTGCAGGGCTTCGAGGCCGCGCTGCAAGGCCCGATGGATTGGCTCGACGCGCCGCCCGCATCACCCTGAGCAGCTACATGCCCGCACGCCGACTCACGATTGCCGACCTCAAGCGCTACGCCGTGGCGCGCAGCCTGTTCACCCCCACCACGCTGCGCGAGGCGATCGAGCGCCTGGGCTTCGTGCAGGCCGATCCGATCCGCGCCCCGGCGCGGGCACAGGACCTGACGCTGCGCCACCGGGTCGCGGGCTACCGCGCCGGCGACCTGGAAAGGCGCTACGCCGAACTGCCGATCGAAGAGGACTTCTTCGTCAACTACGGCTTCCTGCCGCGGTCCACGCAGCGCTTGATGCACCCACGCACGCCGCGCACGGTATGGCCGAAGGCGCGCTGGGCGCAAGCCCACGCGGTGCTCGATTTCGTGCGCGAACGCGGCGTGGTGCATCCGCGCGAGGTCGATGCGCAGTTCCAGCACGGCAAGGCCCGCAACTGGTTCGGCGGCGCGTCCAATGCGTCGACGCAGCTGCTCGACGGCATGCACTACCGCGGCCTGGTGCGCATCGCGCGCCGCGAGGGCGGTGTGCGGCTGTACGCGGCAAGCGACGGGCACGCACCGGCCGTCGACGCGGCCGCGGCGATGGATGCGCTGGTCGACGTGATCGTGGCCAAGTACGCGCCGCTGCCGTCGGCCTCGCTCGGCCAGTTGGTCAGCCACTTGAGTGGCGCCGCGCCACAGTGGCGCGATGCGCGCAAGGCGGCGCTGGCGCGGGCCAGGCAGCGCCTGCCGCAGGCGCGGGTCGACGGCC
>JANOPR010000251.1:0-15392 GCA_031421955.1 Burkholderiales bacterium | reverse complement strand
CAACCTCGCTCATTCCTGAGTGGAACTCCGCGCGTAATGATCGAAGCTCTCATCAAGAGCGAAGGTCTCGCCCAGATGAACGACACCGGCGCGCTCGAGGCCCTCGTCGATCAGGTCATCGCCGCCAACGCCAAATCGGTCGACGAATACTGCGCCGGCAAGGACAAAGCCTTCAACGCGCTGGTTGGCCAGGTCATGAAGGCCAGCCAGGGCAAGGCCAACCCGGCGCAGGCCGGCGAGCTGCTGAAGAAGAAACTCGGCTGAGCTACTTAGGCCGTGCAGGGCCGCTCCCAAGCGGACTGAGATCCCCTCGGGGGGCGCGAGCGCAGCGAGCTTGGGGCTGTCATCTCGACCGCACCGCGACCGGCTTGCCCGGTACCACGGGGGGCACGGCGGCGGTAGCCTCGGCGGTGGCCGGGCCGAGCGAGCCTGGCACGGCGCCGGCCCAGAGGCGCTTCAAGCGCGCCAGTTCGGCGTCGAAAAGCTTGGTCACGCGCTCGAGTTCAGCCTTCTGGTTGATCTGCGCGTCGCGCTGAGCCGCGGTGGCGCCGTCGTTGGCGTCGAACTGCTGGCGCAGCTTGGACGGCATGGCCTTGCCCTTGTAGAACTCGGCCTCGTCGAGCAGAGGCTTACGCTCGATGACGAGCTCGCGTAGACGTTGTTCGGACAGCTTCATCGCCGCTGCCAGATCGGCCAGTGCGGCCGCGCGGGCCCGCTCATGGGCATCGGCATCCGGGTAGCGTTGCAGCAGGTTGCGGTCACGCCGCACAGCCTCGGCCTTGGCTTCCTTCTCAGCCGCCTGGCGGCGCTCGCGAGCTTCTTTCTCGCTGCGCTCGTCGGCCGTCAATGACGGGGGCACGACGCGCAGCAGGGTGCCGTCGCTCGCCAGGACACGCTGCTCGCGGTCCATGCAGGCGGCGATCAGGCGGTCGGACGTGAGCACGCGCCCGGTGGGGCCGACACAGGTGAACACCTGGGAGGCGCTCGGCGCGGCGGTGGCACTGCCGGCCGTGGCCGCGCACAGCAATGCCGCCGCGAAATGCGGTCGCCAAGCGGATGCGATCGACGGGTGGGTCATGGGGGTCAGTGTCGCCTGAAACAGGCTCTAAACGCCGTAACGGTCGCGGTAGGCTGACACAGGCTGCCGAAAACGCTCGAGCGCGGCGTCGTTCGAGGCGCCAAGATAGTGCAACAGGTCGGCCAGTGTCGCAATCGACACGACGCGTAGATCGAGCTGCGACGTGATGTACTGCACTGCTGACCCCGGTTGATCGACGCCGTTTTCGGCGCCCTTCTCCTGGCGGTCCAGTGCAATGGCCACGGCCACCGGCGTCGCGCCGGCACCCTTGATCATGGCAATCGACTCGCGCACCGAGGTGCCTGCGGAGATCACGTCGTCGATGATCACGACGCGGCCGCGCAACGGCGCGCCCACCAGCACGCCGCCCTCGCCATGGTCCTTGGCCTCCTTGCGGTTGTAGGCAAAGGGCACGTTGCGGCCCAGGCGCGAGAGTTCAATGGCCACCGCGGCGGCCAGCGCAATGCCCTTGTAGGCCGGGCCGAACAGCATGTCGAAGGGCAGGCCCGAGTCGAGCAGCCGGCGTGCATAGAATTGCGCCACGCGGCCGAGCTTGGCGCCGTCGTCGAACAGGCCCGCATTGAAAAAATATGGCGACATGCGCCCGGCCTTGGTCTTGAACTGGCCGAAGCGCAGCACCTCGGCCTCAACCGCGAACTGCACGAACTCCAGCGCCAGCACGTCGGTGGCGGGGGCCTGCGTCGTCGTCATCGCATCCATCCAGAGAGCACCATGTTCCGCATCGTCACCTTGAACCTGAACGGCATCCGCTCGGCGGTGAACAAGGGCTTCGTGCCCTGGGCCGAACAGCTCGACGCCGATTGTATGGGCGTGCAGGAGATCAGGGCCCAGGCCGACGACGTGGCCGGGCGCTTCGACCGGGTGGCCGGCCTGAGCGGGCACTTCCACTTCGCGCAGAGGAAGGGCTACTCCGGCGTCGGCCTGTACACACGCAAGGCACCCAGCGACGTGATCGTCGGATTCGGGTCGAAGGAATTCGACGCCGAGGGCCGCTATGTCGAAACCCGCTTCGACACGGCCAAGCGCAAGTTCAGCGTCATCAGCTGCTACTTTCCCAGCGGCACGTCGGGCGAAGAACGCCAGGCGGCCAAGTTCCGCTTCCTGGCCCGCATCTACCCGCATCTGGCCAAGCTCAGGGCGCAACGCGAATTCGTGCTGCTCGGCGACGTCAACATCGCGCACCATGAAATCGACCTGAAGAACTGGAAGGGCAACTTGAAGAACAGCGGCTTCCTGCCCGAGGAGCGCGCCTGGCTGACCAAGCTGTTCGACAAGGCCGGCCTGGTCGATGTCTTCCGCACCCTCAACACGCAGCCCGAGCAATACACCTGGTGGAGCCAGCGCGGCCAGGCGCGCGCCAACAACGTGGGCTGGCGGCTGGACTACCACGTGGCCACGCCAGGCATGGCGGCGCTGGCCAAACGCGAGTCGATCTATCTGGATCAGCGGCTTTCAGACCACGCACCGGTCACGATCGACTACGACTTCAAGCTCTGACGCGCTCGCGGTGGCGATCGCTGGGTGGCGCGTGCTGCGCACGCGAGGTGAATATGTCACACGCCGCGGCGGTCGAATTCACCGCCCGCAGCCGCCCCGACTGCCTAGCCTTGTGTTCATGCGCTGTTGTTCGACAGCCAGCAAGTCACAGGAGCCCCGCATGTTCGATCTCTTGCCTACGGCCGCCACGATCGTCGCACCCGCCGCGACGCCTGCATCGCCTGCCACGCATTGGCTGGCGTTGATGCTCGACGAGATCGACTACGGCATGTTGTTGCTGAGCGGCGGCACCGCGGTGCTGCACGCCAACCATGCGGCGCGCAGTGAGCTTGACGGCGCGCACCCGCTGCAGGTTATCGGCGGCGAGTTGCGCGTAGCCCGGCCGCAGGACCTGCTGCCCCTGCGCGAGGCGCTCGATGGCGCGCGCATGCGCGGCCTGCGCCGCCTGATCGGCCTGGGTGAGGGTGATCAGCGGGTCAGTGTGGCCGTGGTGCCTTTGGCGCGAGCGGCTGACGACGACGCGATGCAACAGCTCACCTTGCTGGTCCTGGGCAAGCGCCAGATGTGCGAGGCCCTGTCGGCGCATTGGTTTGCGCGCAGCCATGGCCTCACGCCGGCCGAGAGCCGTGTGCTCGCCGCCCTGTGTGACGGCCAGCAGCCCGGCGACATCGCAACCCGGTGTAGCGTGGCGTTGTCTACGGTGCGCACACAGATCGGCAGCATCCGCGCCAAGACCGGCGCGGCGAGCATCCGCGCTCTGGTGCGCCAGGTGGCCGTGCTGCCGCCGCTGGTGGGCGCGCTGCGCCGCCTGGCGCTGCACTGAAGCACGCTGCGCTTACCATCGCGGCGCGCGCCGGGCCCCTTGCCCGGCGAAGCGCCCGATGGCCCCACCCTCGCCCGCCGCTGCCGACCTGCTCGGCGCCCTGCCCGTTGCCCTGCGCACGCTGGCCGGGCGCGGCGTCCAACGCAGCTACCGCAAGGGCACCCTGATCATCGAGGAAGGCAGCCACGGCGACACCCTGTACCTGCTGCTGCGCGGGCAGGTCAAGGCATTCTCCAGCGACGCCCGCGGCCGCGAAGTCACGTACGGCGTCTACGGCGCGGGCGACTATTTCGGCGAGATGAGCCTGGACGGCGGCCCGCGCGCGGCCAGCGTCATCGCCGAGAGCGCCTGCGTCTGCGTGGTGCTCACGCGGCAGAACCTGCGCGAACACATCGCCGCCGAGCCCGAGTTCGCCTTCGAGGTGATCGGCCGCGTGATCCGCCGCGCGCGGCTGGCCACGCAGGGCGCGCGCAGCATGGCGCTGCTGGATGTGTATGGGCGGGTGGTGCAACTGCTGGAGTCGCTGGCGGTGGCGCAGGCCGACGGATCGCGCGTCATCGCTGAGCGCCCAACCCACGCCGAGATCGCATCACGCGTCGGCTGTTCACGCGAGATGGTCAGCCGTTTGATGAAGGATCTGGAGCGCGGCGATTACGTCGTGCGCGACGGTGCTGGGCTGGCACTGAGACAGATGCCGGCGCATTGGTGAAGGGCTTCAGCAGACCCGCGCCGCGGCGCAGCGCGGGGTCGGGCATCGTGTGACCGCTGCTGCTGGCGTCAGGCGGCAGCAAGGCCTTCGTGTCGATGTCGGCGGCGGCTTCGGGACGCCCAATCAGGCGCGACGTCCGGTTGAGCAGGTCGCGCGCCGCGATCGGTGTGGCAACGCTGGTGCCGTTCATGCGCACCATTGACCCACTGCGAGTTCCCGCCGCAAGCAGACCCACCCCCGCTGACTCCTCGCACGGCGCGACATAGTCAGGCCCTGGCCGGCGGCCGCGCCGGCCGGGGCCGCTGGCGGAGTAGCTGGTGATCTGTTTGCTGCGCAACTCGCTGCCGCCCACGACCACGGTGCGCTCGCCATGCGCAATGCTGTTCAGGCACGCGCGGCGAACGACCGGTGCGGTAGCGCTGTGCGGGTTGCCGGGCGCCGGCTCGACGCCGCGACTGAGGAACACGGCCTGAGTGCGCGAGCGGCCCGAGCCGAATGCGCTGTCGTCACGCTCGATCCACGCATCGATCGTTACGTCCTTCGCGCCGCGATTGCGCACTCGCACCGTCCAGATGCCATGCGCGACCGTAGGCCGCAACGGCGAACTCGCACGCGTTGCCGCCAGCGCGACCAGCACGGCATGCTTGGACGCATCGGTCGCGGTCGGCGGGCGGCTCTGGTGCACGATGGCTGCGCTGGGGAGTTTGGCGCCCGGGCGCATCGCTTCCCAGGCCGCGTTGCACCCGACCGCGCCACTGTGCGAGCCGTCGGGCCCGATCAACTCAAAGTCAAGTTGGGACGCCGACGCGTCGTACCACAGCTCGATGAAGGTGTCGGTCGGATCCTCGGGCAGGATGCACAGCGGCAACTCTTGCCACTGCGCATCAGGGCCAGCCACCACGCTGGCATGGGTCAGGTAGTCGTAGCCGTTGCCCGCTGGCAGCACGATCGAGAAGTTGGGGTTTTCCTCGAGGAAATGGTCCATTGCCGACTCGAGCAGCGACGACCCGTCGTGCGGGCCGGCCAGCGATCCATAGCTGAGGTTGACGACGGTGCGACGCTGTTTGACGCGGGCTTGCAGATAGGCGAGTGCCTCCAGCACGCACACGTTCATCGACAAGCCCGAGGTGTCTTCGATGGAATCGCGCGGCAGCTGCACGAACATGATGCGAGCCTGCCCTGCCTCGTCCTTGTCGGCACCAAGCCCGTAGCGCGCCGCGAGTGGATTGGGCGAGCCGGCGAAGATGTCCAACACATGCGCGCCATGCGTGGCCGGGGCCATCATGCGCTGCCACCACTGGTCGGCCGCGGTCGATGCGGCCGGCAAGCGTTTGCGCAGCGCATCGCGCAGCCCGGTGTAGCAGGCGCGCTCGTCGATCACGTTGGAGCGGGTCGACAGCCGGATGATCGAGTCGAGTTCTACTGCGCTGAAGCCGAAGGCCTTGCGGTCTTCCTGAAACCACAATGACGCGATCCGCGTGTGCCAGCTGCCGCCCTTGTTCGTCAGCAACCCGGCATGGGCAAAAGGGCAACCATCGTCGATGACCGCCGCTACCGCGCTGTCGGGGGCGCCCAGATCCACGTCCTCGCCGCGGGCATTCAGCAGCCCCGCACGCAGTCCGGTCGCTGCACTCGACAACGGCAGGCCGATCTCGAAACGTCGAATGACTTGCTGCGCAGCCGGATTGAGCAGCCAGCGCAAGCCGTCGATACGTACCGAAGCCACGCCGAAGCGCGAGCCGATTGCCACGGCTTCGCCATACACGGGCGCCGCTGTAAACGTGTGGCCGAAGGCGGCAAGCCCGCGCGACGCGGTGTCGACCTCGAACGCGATCGAGATGCGCTCCGGCGGTGTTGCACCAAAACCGGCAAAGCGTGTCGCGTCGGCCCACACAAGGTAGGGGTCCACGCGCGCCACGGAAAGCCGTTGTGCCCAGTCGACGTGGATCGTCCGCGATGTCAGGGGTTGCCACTGCATGGCCATAGCGCCTCAGGCGCCGAAACCTTGCGCGACCCATTCAGCGCGCGCATGGTCCCAGAGCGACTTCATCAGCTCGGAACTTTGCGGGCGTTTCAGTTCGGCGGGTCCCCAGGCGGCCACGGTACCGTCGTAGACCTCATGGGAATCAATGAAGTCCGCCTCGGGATCGAAGGCGCTGCCGTTGAAAGTCCGTGCCAGCAACGCGTCGTCGCTGGCGCCGCAGCGGAGAAGGAAGTGCTCGGCGAGCAGGTCGCCGAGGACGAACCCTGCTGCGCCATCGACCGCGAAGTGAAGGCCCGCGACCACGCGGTTCTCCGTGATGCGCAAGGACAGTCGCTCGAGCGCGTCCAGCATCTCGTTGCCTTTTCCCCGCGTCTGGCCGCTCAGCTTCGCGAACACGCGCGCGAACATCCAGGCCTCGACGGCGTGCCCGCCAGGGAACGCGCCGTAGGGCGGCGTCATGACGATCGGTTGCAGGGTGGCGTCGTACTCGATCGGTCGCGGGCAGGCCAGCGCGTGCTTCATTCGCTGCGTGATCAACATCGAGAACTGCAACGCGCATTGCAGCAACTCGATCGTCCAGCGGTTGCGCTCGGGGTGCAGGTTGACGACCGAGGCCCAGAACCCCCACTGCGGCGCAACCTGGGTCAGGATCTCGGGCAATCGCTCATCGCGCAGAGCCACCCAGCTGCGCACGCGTGGCAGCGCGGCTTCGAACTTTTCCCGAGTGGGGCGTGTCATCTGGAGGGCGTCCTGAGCGTCGATGCCAAGGGTGCAGGAGGCGCTTGCCGCGTCGGTACTGAACGTGATGCCACGCAGCAGTTCGACGTGGCTCAAGAAGAAGCGGGTCGCTGGATCCCACAGGCTCATGTAGTCGCCGACGTCCAGCTCGGGCAGCCCGTCGCGCAACGGCGGCCGACCATACATGTTGCGCGCCCAGTTCTTTGGCGGGTTGAATGACGGCAAGCCGGTGGGCAGCGAAGGCACGAGGTCGCGGCGCGATCGCATCAAGGCTGTGGCCAGCAGCGGATTCGTGACCGACCCCGAGTAACCCGCCAATGCGTTGGTGCCATTGGTCCCGTTCGTGCCGTTGGTTCCATTCGTGCCATTGGTTCCGTTGGTTCCGTAGGTGCCGTTCAAAGTGCTCAGCGGACCGATCATGATCATGCGTCTCTCCTGTGGACAGTCAAGGAATGCGGGATCGCCTATTCCGGTACGCCCGCTGCTGCGAGAGCGCGGCAGAAGGATGCTGCGTGGTCAGCGTCGCGGCCCGGGTAGCGTTGCGCGAACGCGCCGACCGTGAATCCGGGATCGAGGTGCAGCAACTCGCCGCACGCCGTTTGAGCCTCGGCATGGCGGCCTGCCAGTTCGAGCGCAATCGTCAGCGTGCGGTGGGTCGACGCATGCGACCGGTTCAGGCGCAGCGACTGGCGGGCCAAGTCGATGGCGGTCGCTTGCTCGCCGGCGACCAGGAAAGCGGTCGCACTGAGCGAGTCGTAGTAGTACTTCAGTGGATCCAGCGGTGACAAGCGTTGCGCCGCGCGCGCCGCGGCGACGGCCTCGCCACCTTCGTCCTGCCACGCGCTCAGCATGGCCGAATACAGCCAGGCTAGCGACTCGTTTGGGTTGGCGGCCAATGCAGACTCGTAGGCATGGCGTGCACTGTCCATGTCCTTGCTGATGTAGCTGTGGATCAGGCCTTTGATCGTCCAGGCCAGCGAGTTGCTTGGGTCACTGGCTAATGCGCGCTGCACATGGCCCAGCGCCTGGCGCGCGTCGTCCAGCGGATTGGTGGTCCACCCCTGGGCAGCGCGAATGCCGTACCACTTTCCCATCCATGCGCGAGGCAGCGGCTCGTTCGGGTTGCGATCGATCAGATGGTCCAGCATGGCGCGACCCTGCTCGAAGTCGACGCGCGAGTTGCGGTGCATCAGGTGCACGGCCGCCATCAGCAGCGTGTACGACTCTTGCGATGGCATCGCACGGCGCCCTGCGCGCGATACCTCTTCACAGACCACCGCGCGCGCCGTCTCGACCGTCAGCTGCTGCACCATCGGCGAAGCACCTGCAAACAGGTCCTTGATCGATCCGCGCAGGGTGTCGGCCCACAGTACCCTGGCGTCACGGGCATCGGCCAGCTCGGCGCGCAGGATCAGGTTGTCGCCTTCGGCGCTGTGCGAGCCGCTCAGCACGTACACGGCGCCCAGGTGCGCCCCGATCTCGACCGCACTGCAGTCGCGGCCCTTGAATGCGCGCGTCGACAGCCGGGAGATCACATGCAGGTGCGGCGCGCGGGACAGGCCGGCGATCACCTCGTCGGCCAATACGTCACCGATGACATCTGTGTCACCCACCTGCATGTAGTTGCGAAACGGCACAACGGCCAGCGCCGGCAGCCACGCAGTGCCCAGCCCGTCGTGCGGACCGCAGATCGACAGCGGTTGCGCCGGAGCGCCAATCCGGTAGGCGCGGATCGGCTTTGCAACGTGCTTGACGTGGCAGTCACCGAGGTCATCGATCTGCGCGTCGACGCCCAATGTCATGCCATCGCGGGCCTCGGCCGAGGCCACGATTTCACCGGGCTGAGCCAGCGTCGCCAGGCGCGCCGCGAGGTTGACACCCTGGCCATAAATGTCCAGCGCATCGATCGTGACGTCGTCGATGTGAATGCCGACGCGCACAGGCAGGGCTGCCGCGCCGCCCTGGGGGGCGGCCGCTGCGCTGCTGCGGGCCTGTATTGCCAGCGCTGCCGCCACCGCCGGCGGCACGCTGGCAAACTCCAGCAGCATCCCATCACCCAGGCTCTTCACCATCCGCCCCCCGTGCGCAGGCAGCACCTCGGTGCGTACCTGGTTGACGAAGCGTCGCCAGCGGTCGATGAAGCCGGATTCGTCCTCCTGCATCAAGCGCACCGACTCGACGACATCCACCACGACGATGGCGCGGCGCGCGCGCTGCAACTCTGGCAGCGGCCACGGGTCCGGCGACGTGGTCAGCGGCATGGTGCGACTTTTTTCTAGTTGTACGCATCCGCATTCTGGTGGACGCACCTGCCTCGCGGCGAGCCGCGTACCTAGTGCGAACCCGCGAATGCAGCGGCAGCGGCTGCCCCGTTCGCGTGACTGCGCCCCTTGGGGGCAGGCTTGCGCGCCTTGGCGGCCTCATCAACTCGAGGGAGGCGCCGTTCGCTGTGCCCGCCTACAGTTGCAGTGCGGCACATGGGGTGCCCAAACCCAGGGAGCACAGATCATGAGCATGAAGCAGGTTCGAGCGCAGTTTCTCGCGGTCGGCGCCATCGCCGCCACCTTGCTGGCCGCCGGTTGCGGCGGCGGCGGCAGCGATGCGCCACCGCCGCCCGTGGCCGCGCCACCGCCGCCCCCCGCCTCGGTGACGATCAGCGGCAAGGCCGTCGATGGCGCGCTGCAAGGCGCCACAGCCTGCTACGACATCAACAACAACAACGCCTGCGACGCGGGCGAGCCCACCTCGGGCACCAGCGATGCCGCGGGCAACTTCAGCCTCAGTGTGCTGGCCAGCGTGGCCGGGCAGCACCGCGTGGTCGTCAATGTGCCGGCCACCGCAGTCGACGCCGACACCGGCCAGGCCGTGGGCGCGGCCTTCCTGATGCTGGCGCCGGCCAGCGGCACCACGGGCGCGCAGGGCGTCTTCGTCAGCCCGCTGAGCACGCTGGTGCAACGACACATGGACGCCAGCGGCCAAAGCCGGGCCGACGCCACGACGTACGTTCAGAGCCAGGCCGGGTTGGCGGTCTCGCCCTTGGCAGACTTCACCGCAGCGGCCAATGCCGACACCGCCAAGGCGGCCAATGTGGCCAAACTGGCGTTGAAGACGGCGCAACAGCAGGCCACGGTGGTTGCGCCCGCGGTCGGCCAGAACGACGTCAGCGGTACGGCGATCACGCAAACCGACCTGGACAAGGCCGTGGTGGCGCGCGTCATCGGCGCCTTGCCGGCGCTGGGCGCGTCGGCAGTCGACCCCGCCGTGCGCAACCTCACCGGCATCCCGCGCGAGCAGGCCCTGGCCAACGCCGCCGGCCTGGTGGTGGCGCAGATCGGCTTCACGCCAGAGCAGGCGCGCTTCGAGATCCGCCTGCCCAGGCTACCGCAGCAGCCGCAATCGACCACACCGACAGCGGGCGCCAACATGCCGGCGCTGCAGTACACCAATGCGGCCAACTGGTTCTACCGCTACAACGCCTCGACGGCGGCCGACGACACGGTCGATGCCAACGGCATGAGGCGCTACTACAGCGTGCGCACGAGCATGGCGCCGTACGCGTACCAGCCGGGCGAGGGAGTGGCCACGAGCGCCGACCGGACCTTCAACCCGGAACTGCACTGGACGGGCAGTGCCTGGGGCGATTGCAAGCCCGGTGACCGCTCCACCGTCACGCCGCGCGACGCCTTGGGGCGCGCCAGCAACACCTACTGCAACAACCACGAACGGGGCACTTCGCAGCGTGCCGAGATCGACATCGGTGGCCAGACCCTGGCCAGCGTGTGGACCAATCGGATCGTGCCGGAAGTGGCCCGGACCAACAACCCCGCCTCATGGAGCCTCTCGCCCGCGGGCGTGGCCCTGCTGGGCGCGGCGGTCTACCCGGCCGGATCGCGCCTGCAGTTGCAATCCAACACGATCACGGACACGGCGCCGACCTACAACACGGTGGCCAGCAACCGCGTCACGGTGTTCTCCGACGCGGTCGCGCAAGGCGGCGACGCACGCGTGGGCACGGTGGCCTGCTCGAACGCTGGTACTGCAGTGGTCACGGCCAGCCTCGAAGAGATGGCGGCACGCAATCCCGGCAGGCCCTGCGTCAACAACCAGGCGACGAATGCCGATGGCACCAGCCTGAATCCCAACGAGGGCTGGGGCGCGACGACGACCAGCCTGGGCACCATCGCCAACGGCAACACCTTGCCCGCCGGCACCGCCAATTACTACAACACGACGGCCCGGCTGCGTGTGGCCTTCACCGGCGCCAACAACGCCACCACCTATTACCGCTGCTACGAGCGCCGCATCGATGCCTCGACACGCAACTGCCTGCCCATCGGCACCGGCAGCTACAGCATCGCCACCCTGGGTGATGCCCGCGTGATGAGCTTTGCCAACCTGCCGGCCGAGGCGCTGGGGCTGAGTTTCACGCGCGTCTTCGTCGAGCGCGGCGGGGCCGTGTACTTCGGCTACAAGAACAACGTCGGCGGAATCAACACGACGGTACGCCTGAACCTGCCGGCGGCCAACGCGATGCTGGCCCAGCTCGGCATGCCGAGCATCGTGCCTGCCGACGCACCCCAGCCTCTGACGGGGGCCAAGGCCGCCACGATGGCCACGGCGCGCGGCGTGTGGGGCGGCGCCGACGCCACCAGTGCGCTGGTCATGCGCTTCGGCAACAACGGTGAGTACCTGCTGGCCGAGGTCGACCCGGCAGGCGGCGGCGGGCGCCCAGGCTTCGAGCGCGGCTGGCTCGAGCTCGACCCGGCCACGCAGCAGATGGGTCGCCTGGTCACGCTCGACACCAACGGCCAATGGGGCGCCTCGCACGCCCGGCCCACCGAGGGCCTGGCGACGATCACGGACACGGTGATCACGACCCGCGGCGGCGAATCGTTTGGTCGCCTGACCGACAGCGGGACCGGCATCGTCGGCATGTGGGCGCTCGGATCGGCCACCGACCTGAACGTGACGCAGTTCGTGTTTTTCGCCAACGGCAAGGTGCTGTCGATCCACCCGGCTGAAACCGAAGGACCCTGCGCAGCGGCGCGCCAGGGCCCGCCGGGGATCGAGTGGTCGGACTACAGCTACAACCCGGCCACGGGCGCGCTGCGCTTCTTCAACATGGTCTACGACAGCTCGGGTTGCACGGGGGTTTTCGATCAGACGGCCGTGCCGCCCAACCCCGAGGCTAACTTCGTGATCACGATGGCAACGGACGGCCGGACCTTCACGGTTCCCGTTGACGGCGGCACGGTCATCCAGACCGGCTACCGCATCGCGGCGCGCTGACGACCGACGAGCGGTGACCATCTAGGAGCCGGGGTCTGCCCCGGCTCCTGCTGTTTTCGCTGCCTTGCAGTGGAATCGGGCATCCAGGCCAACCCGCACAGCCTACTGATGGAGAACACCGATGAATGGACCCGAATCACGAGTGCGTCGAGCGGCATGGGCCAGTGCAATGGCGGTGTGCAGCGCCATGGCGACGCTGGCCGCCTGCGGGGGCTCAGGCTTCGAAAACCACCCGCCGCAGCCGAGGCTGAATAGCGGGAGCGTTGGCGGTGGCGCCGACTTCGGCTCGGTGCCGGTGGGTGCAAGCAGGCAGTTGGACGTGTACCTCAGCAACGGACAGATCGGCGTCGAGAGCTACGAAACATTGCGCGGCATCAGCATTGCGGTCGAGGGGCCGGACCTTTCATTCGTGAGCGCCTGCCCCGCCGACAGTTTGCCGCAGGCGAGCGTATGTCCAATCCGTCTCACGTGGGCGCCTTCGGCGGCGTACGCGCTGGCAGGGCACGTGCGCGTGATCAGCAATGTGCCCACCTCGCCGACCACGCTTGCGGTCATTGGCCTCGCAACTCGGTAGGCTGCTGTCAGGCGCTCACTCGCGCGTTGCGGACACCTTGGGCTTGGGCGGCGGCGCAAAGCGCCGCGGCGGCTTGTCGGCCGCCGCATACAGCCCGGCCACCTTCGGCAGCATGGCTTGGATCTCCTGGATCCGCGTCGCGCCGCTGGGGTGGGTCGACATGAATTCCGGCGGTGCGCCCTTGTTCACGCCGAGCATCTTTTGCCACAGCGTCACGCCGGCCTTCGGGTCGTAGCCGGCGCGCGCGGCGAGTTCCATGCCGACGATGTCGGCCTCGCTCTCGTCTTCGCGGCTGAACTTCAGCGTCAGGAGCTGGCCACCCATGTTCAGCAGCGCGTCGCCGGCGCCGCCCAGGCCGAAAAATGCCGAGAGCAGCGAGGCGCCGACGCGCGTGGCCGCCGTCTTGGCCATGCGCTCGCGGGCATGCTCGCGCAGCGCGTGCGCCATTTCGTGGCCCATGATGGCGGCGACTTCGTCGTCGCTGAGTTGCAGCTGGGCCAGGATGCCGTGGAAGAACACGATCTTGCCGCCGGGCATGCAAAAGGCGTTGAGCGCCTTGCCGCCGACCAGGTTGACTTCCCAGCGCCATTGTTTGGCGCGCGGGTTCCACGACTCGGCATAAGGAATGAGACGCTGGGCGATGGCGCGCAGCCGTTGCACCTGCGGGTGGTCGTCGCCAGCGAGGGCGCGCTGCTGGCTGGCCTCGCGCGTCATCTGCGCGTACTGCTGCGCCGCGGCGCGCTCGACCTGTTCGGCCGGGACCAGCTTGGCGAACCGGCTCTCGCGGCCGACGTCGCGGCGCACGCCGGCGTCGTCGGCCGGGGCTGCGCTCTGCTGGGCCAGCGCCGGCAGGGCCGCCGTCGCACCGCCGGCGAGCAGCAGCGCACTGAAGCGCCGCCGCGAGTGCCGCGCGCAGGCGCAGCCGATGTGGCCTGGCAACACCAGGTCGGCATCGGTGCGGAAATCGATCGTCTTCATCGGCGCGGGCCTTGGTTCAACCTCAGGCGTCCAGTGCGCGCACGCTGGCGCGCATCCACCACAGCATCAGCAACGCCGGCAGCGCAGCGAACGTGGACACGATAAAGAACACCGGCCAGCCGATGCTCTGCGCCAGCACGCCGGCCAGCGGCCCGACCCAGACCCGGCCCACCGACGCAAAGGCCGACAGCAAGGCGAACTGGGTGGCCGTGAAGCGCTGGTTGCACAGGCTCATCAGGAAGGCCAGGAAGGCCGCGGTGCCCATGCCGCCCGAAATGTTCTCGAAGGCCACCACCATCAGCAGGCCGCCGTCGACCGGCGTCGGTGCGGCCAGCGAGACGATCGCCCAGTCGAAGGCCGGGATCACGAGCCCGGGCATCAGCCCCTTGCCGCTCACGGCCAACCACCAGAAACCCAGGTTGCTCGCCATCTGCAATATGCCGAAGACGAGCAGCGAGCGCCACAGGCCGAGCTTGAACATCAGCGCGCCGCCGACGAGCGCGCCGGCGATCGTCAGCCACAGGCCGATGACCTTGTTGACGACGCCCACCTCGGCCGGGCTGTAGGCCATGCTTTGCAGCAGGAAGGGCGTCATCAGCGCGCCGGCAAAGGCGTCGCCGAGCTTGTAGAGCACGATGAAGAGCAGGAACGCGGCCGCGCCGGGCTGACTGAAGTAGCTGCCCAGCCCCGAGAGCAGCGACTCGAACTTCGCGCGCCGCGCGGCCCAGGCCGCCAGCGGCAGCGTGATGCCGATGCCGATCAGCAGCGAGACCAGGTCGGCCCAGCGCCCCTGCAAGGCGGTGCTCAGCGTACTGCCCTGCCACAGCGGCGCCATCCGCGAGCGCACGCTTGGTGCGACGACGCTGTCGGTGAACACATAGCCGACCAGCACTGCGACCACCACCGCAACGAAACCGACCAGGTCGTTGCGGATCGGCGAGCCGCTGGCCGCGCTCTGCGGCGGCAGCGCCAGCTTGGGCAGCAGCGTGGCCGAGACGACGGCGGCCACGACCATCAGCCCGGCCATCAGGCGGTACACGTCGGGCCAGCTCCAGCCGCTGCCCTGCTGGGCGTCGGTCCAGATCAGCGCGATGCCGCCCGACAGGATCATCGCCAGCCGGTAGCCGGCCACTGCCAGCGACGCCCCCATTCCGCGCTCGTGCGCGGGCAGCAGGTCGGTGCGGTAGGCGTCGATGACCACGTCCTGCGACGCCGAGATGAAGGCCACCACCACCGCCATCAGCGCAAAGGCCTGGGTGGCACCACTCGGGGAGGTACCGGCGAGCACGAACAGCGCGGCGGCAAGAGCCAGCTGCGTGGCCACCAGCCAGCCGCGCCGCCGCCCCAGCCAGGGCAGGTCGAAGCGGTCCATCAGCGGCGCCCACAGGAACTTGAAGGTGTAGGGTAGGCCCACCAGACTGAGGAAGCCGATCGTCGCCAGGTCCAGCCCTTCCATCGACAGCCAGGCCTGCATCGCCTGGCCCGTCAGCGCCAGCGGCAGCCCCGAGGCGAAACCGAGCACGGCGACGACGACGAGGCGGTGCAGCACGGCCAGACGCTGCGCGGGGGTGCGCCGGATCGCCTCGGCAGCGGGGGTGGCAGGCAGCATCGAGCCCATTCTAGGCAGCCTGCCTAGAATGCCTGCAACGAGGGAGGTGGCCAGTGCCGCTCAGTTGGAACGAGGTCAAGGGCCGCGCCATC
>JANOPR010000250.1:0-6446 GCA_031421955.1 Burkholderiales bacterium | reverse complement strand
GCCGCATCGCCGAAGAGGTGTTCATGCACCAGATGACCACCGGCGCCTCCAATGACTTCGAACGCGCCACCGCTATCGCGCGCGACATGGTCACGCGCTACGGCATGAGTGATGAGCTGGGCCCGATGGTCTATGCCGAGAACGAGGGCGAGGTCTTCCTCGGCCGCTCGATCACCCGGACCACGACCATGTCCGAAGAGACGATGCGCAAGGTCGATCTGGTGATCCGCCGCATCATCGACGAGCAGTACGCCATTGCGCGCAAGTTGATCGAGAACAACCAGGACAAGATACATGCCCTGGCCTCGGCATTGCTCGAGTGGGAGACCATCGACGCCGAACAGATCGACGACATCATGGCGGGCAAGCCGCCGCGGGCGCCCAAGGACTGGCCGACGACGCCACCGCCCAAGAGTGGCGGTACGCCGGTAGTCGGCACCGACGAGGCGGCCGCGACGGCCTGAGAGTGCGACTCCTACGTTGTGCGACGGGGCTTCGGCCCCGTTCGTCTTGATGTCATGACCCTCTGGCAGACCAGCCGTTTTGCGATCGACCTCGGCCAGCCGAGGGTGATGGCCATCGTCAACGTCACGCCGGACTCGTTCTCCGACGCCGGCCTGCATGCCGACCCCGCCAGCGCGATCGCGCACTGCGACGCGCTGTTGCGCGAGGGCGCACACATCCTGGACATCGGCGGCGAATCGACCCGGCCAGGCGCCCGAACGCCGAGCGCCGAGGAAGAGCTGCAGCGCGTGCTGCCGGTCCTGCGCCACGCCGTCACGTTGGGCGTGCCGGTCTCGGTCGATACCAGTCAGCCGCTGGTGATGCGCGCCGCGCTGGACCTCGGCGTGGACATCGTCAACGATGTGCGGGCTCTGCGGCGCGACGGTGCCCTCGATGTGCTGGCCGGCCACGCCAGCGCCGGCGTGTGCCTGATGCACATGCAAGGTGAGCCGGGCACGATGCAGGCCGCCCCGGACTATGTCGACGTCGTCAACGACGTGCGTGAGTTTCTAGGCTCATGCCTCGCGAGATTGCGCGCTGCAGGCGTGGCTGCCGATCGGATCGTCATTGACCCGGGCATCGGATTTGGCAAAACCGTCGCTCACAATCTGGCCCTGTTGCGCAGCCAGCATCAATTGCTCGGCCTGGGTGCGCCGCTGCTGGTGGGCTGGTCACGCAAGTCGACCCTTGGTTCACTCACGGGGCGAGGGCCTCATGAACGCCAAGCCCTCAGCGTGGCGGCTGCACTCCTGGCGGTGCAGCGCGGGGCAAGCGTTGTGCGGGTGCATGATGTGGCGGCGACGGTCGATGCGCTGGCCCTGTGGCAAGCCGTCAAAGACAACAACAAGGTGGAAGAACGATGAGCAGACGCTACTTCGGCACCGATGGCATCCGCGGCACGGTGGGCACCGAGCCGATCACGCCCGACTTCATGCTGCGCCTGGGCCACGCGGTCGGTCGCGTGCTCAAGCAGGCCTCGGCGCGACCGTCCGTCGTGATCGGCAAGGACACGCGCATCTCAGGTTACATGATCGAGTCTGCGCTCGAAGCCGGCTTCGCCTCGGCGGGTGTCGATACCTTGCTCTCAGGGCCGCTGCCGACCCCCGGCGTGGCCTACCTGACGCGAGCACTGCGCCTGGACCTCGGGGTGGTCATCAGCGCCTCGCACAACGCCTTCGCAGACAACGGGATCAAGTTCTTTTCCGCCAGCGGCCAGAAGCTGCCCGATGCCTGGGAGCTGGCGGTCGAAGCCGCGTTGCTCGAAGCGCCGCAGTGGTCGGACTCGGCCGGGCTGGGCAAGGCGCGCCGCATCGACGACGCCGGGGGACGCTATGTCGAGTTCTGCAAGAGCACGGTCGGCAACGATCTCTCGCTCAAGGGATTGAAGCTGGTGGTGGATGCTGCCCACGGCGCCGCGTACACCGTGGCACCCCATGTCTTCCACGAACTGGGCGCCGAAGTCGTCAGAATCGGCTGCGCACCCGACGGCATGAACATCAATGCGGGCGTGGGAGCGACGTCGCCCCAATCCCTGGTGAGTGCCGTGGCCGAACACCATGCCGACTACGGCATTGCGCTCGATGGTGATGCCGATCGCGTGCAGCTGGTGGACGCCAGCGGGCGCCTGTTCAATGGCGACGAATTGCTTTACGTCATGGTGGTCGACCGTCTGGCGCGCAGCCAGCCCCTGCCCGGCGTGGTCGGCACGCTGATGACGAACATGGCCGTCGAGTTGGCGCTGCGCGACCTCGGCGTCGAACTCGTGCGTGCCAATGTCGGCGATCGCTACGTCCTCGAAGAGTTGACGGCGCGTGGCTGGCAACTCGGCGGCGAAGGCTCCGGCCACCTGCTGGCCCTGGACAAGCACACCACCGGCGACGGCATTGTCAGCGCATTGCAGGTGCTGCAAGCGGTGCTGTCCTCGGGCCGGTCCCTGGCGCAGCTGCTCGCGCCGGTGACGCTGTTCCCGCAGGTGCTGATCAACGTGCGCGTGGCCGCCGGCAGTGACCATCGGAGCAACCCGCGGCTGGCCGAGGCCCAGGCCAGCGCCGAGCGCGAGCTGGGCGCGACTGGCAGGGTGTTGATCCGCGCCTCGGGAACCGAACCGGTGCTTCGCGTGATGGTCGAGGCGCGCGAAGCAGCGCAAGCCCATGCCTGCGCGGAACGCCTGGCCGCGGCCGCACGCGCCTGAGCGTTCCCCGGCTGTGTCGCGGCGCTGCTGTGCGCCGGATGTGGACCGATCTGTTGCACTTCGGGGCCGTGCGCTGTCATACGGCTGACATATGGTCGCACTAGAGTGCCGGAAGACCCGAGGGCACCTTCGTACTCTTCGGGCACAGAACGGAAAGGTCATCCATGAACATCGCATCGTTTCGCACCATCGTGCTCGCCACGGCGGCGCTTGCCACGGCTTGTGCATCAGCCCAGGACGTCACGGGCGCCGGCGCCTCGTTTCCGGCGCCGATCTACGCCAAATGGGCTGACGCGTACCACAAGGCCACCGGCGCCCGGATCAACTATCAGTCGGTCGGGTCGGGTGCGGGCGTGCGCCAGATCAAGGCCAAGACCGTCGACTTCGGCGCCAGCGACGCGCCGCTGTCCGACGACGAGTTGGCCAAGGACGGCATGATCCAGTTCCCGACCGTCATCGGCGGCGTCGTGCCCGTCGTCAACATCAAGGGCATCGCGCCCGGGCAGGTCAAGCTCACCGGTGCCGTGCTCGGCGACATCTACCTCGGCAAAGTCACGAAGTGGAGTGACGCCGCCATCGTCGCCTTGAACGCCGGCGTCCCACTGCCCGCCGCCGCGATCACCGTCGTGCGCCGTGCCGATGGCTCGGGCACCAGCTACATCTTCACCAACTATCTCTCCAAGGTGAATGCCGAGTGGAAGGCCAAGGTCGGTGAGGGCACGGCGGTGAACTGGCCTGTCGGCGCCGGCGGCAAGGGCAACGAAGGCGTGTCGGCCTTCGTGCAGCGCCTGCCCAATTCGATTGGCTATGTCGAGTACGCATACGCCAAGCAGAACAAGATGTCGCATGTGCAGTTGCGCAACAAGGACGGCGCATTCGTCTCGCCCACCGACGACGCCTTCAAGGCCGCCGCGGCCGGCGTCGATTGGGCCAAGGGCTTTTCGCAGGACATGACCGACAAGCCCGGCAAGGCCAGCTGGCCGCTGACCAGTTCGACCTTCATCCTGATGTACAGGCAACAGGACAAGCCAGCGACTGCGGCCCACACACTGAAGTTCTTTGACTGGGCCTACGCCAACGGCGACAAGATGGCTGACGACCTCGACTATGTGCCGCTGCCCGACTCGGTCAAGGCGCTGGTGCGCAAGCAGTGGGCCGACAGCCTGAAGGACGGTTCAGGCAAGGCTATCGCCTACAAGTGAATTGCCGCGCAGCGCCCGCAGTCCGGCACCGGGTCGACCGGCCGCCGTGGCCGCTACACTGCCCAGCACCCCACTGGACCCCATGATCAGCATGCAGCATGTGGCGCCGCAAGGCGGCCAGCCGGAACGCCGTGTCGTGGCGCCCTGGGCCGACGCCGTCTTCGCGGTGCTGGCGACGGGTGCGGCCTGGCTGACGCTGGCCCTGCTGGCTGGGATCATCGTCTCGCTGGTCATCGGGGCGGCGCCGGCGATCCAGCAGTTCGGCCTTGGTTTCCTGGTCAGCAAGGACTGGGACCCGGTGCAGGAGAAATTCGGCGGCCTGGTGATGATCTACGGCACGCTGATGACCTCGTTCATCGCGTTGGCTGTAGCCGTACCGGTGAGCTTTGGCATTGCCTTGTTCCTGACCGAACTGTCGCCGGGCTGGTTGAAGCGTCCGCTGGGCATTGCCATCGAACTGTTGGCCGCGGTGCCGTCAATCGTCTACGGCATGTGGGGACTTCTAGTCTTCGGGCCGATCCTGGCCACCTATGTGCAGCAACCCCTGCAGGCGCTGTTTGCCGGCATACCCTATCTCGGCGCCCTGGTGTCGGGTCCGCCGGTCGGCATTGGCCTGCTCTCGGCAGGGATCATCCTGGCGATCATGGTCATTCCCTTCATTGCTTCGGTGATGCGCGACGTGTTCGAGGTTACGCCGGCCCTGCTGAAGGAGTCGGCCTACGGCCTGGGCGCGACAACCTGGGAGGTGGTCTGGAACGTCGTGCTGCCCTACACCAAGACGGGCGTCGTCGGCGGCGTCATGCTGGGTCTGGGTCGCGCCCTGGGTGAGACGATGGCGGTGACGTTCGTCATCGGCAACTTCAACCAGCTCGATTCACTCTCGCTGTTCGAGGCCGCCAACAGCATCACCTCGGCTCTGGCCAACGAGTTCGCCGAGGCAGGTGCGGGCCTGCACCAGGCCTCGCTGATCTACCTCGGCCTGGTGCTGTTCTTCATCACCTTCGTCGTGCTGGCGCTGTCTAAGCTGTTGTTGTCGCAACTCAAGAAAGGCGAGGGCAGCCGCACATGACCGACATTTCGGCGAGCCGCATGGCCAAGCACCGCGCGCGCAGGCGCACCAACGTCATCGCCTTGACACTGTCGCTGCTGGCGATGTCGTTCGGCCTGGTCTGGCTGGCCTGGATCCTGTTCGAAACGGTCTACCTGGGCATCGGCGGGCTGAGCCTGTCGGTCTTCAGCGAGATGACGCCACCGCCGATGGCCGAGACCGGCGGCCTGGCCAATGCCATCTTCGGTTCGGTCGTGATGGTCACGCTGGCCACGGCGCTGGGCACGCCGATCGGCATCCTGGCGGGCATCTATCTCGCCGAGTACGGCCAGAAGACCTGGCTGGGCAGTGTCACCAGTTTCATCAATGACATCCTGCTGTCGGCGCCGTCGATCGTCGTCGGACTGTTCATCTATGCGGTGGTCGTCGCGCGGATGAAGAGCTTCTCTGCCTTCGCCGGCGTGCTTGCGCTGGCGCTGATCGTGATCCCGGTCGTGATCCGGCAGACCCAGAACATGCTGGCGCTGATCCCGAATGCGTTGCGCGAGGCCGCCTACGCCCTGGGTACGCCCAAGTGGAAGGTCATCTATTCCGTGACGCTGAAGGCCGCGCGGGCCGGCGTGATCACTGGCGTGCTGTTGGCACTGGCGCGCATTGCCGGAGAGACCGCGCCGCTGCTGTTCACCGCCTTGTCCAACCAGTTCTGGACCAACGATCTGCGCGAGCCGATGGCCAGCCTGCCGGTGACGATCTTCAAGTTTGCCATGAGCCCGTACGAGAACTGGCAGAAGCTGGCCTGGACAGGAGTCTTCCTGATCACGCTGGGCGTGCTGGCGCTGAACATTCTGGCCCGCGTGTTGTTCCGCAATAGACACTGAGACCCAGCGCATGGATGCCAAAGTCAACCGGTCTGCGCCTGAGAAGGCCAAGCTCTCGGTGCAGAACCTGAGCTTCAAGTACGGCAATTTCCTGGCGCTCAAGGACATCAACCTGGACATCCCAGAACACAAGGTCACCGCATTCATCGGCCCTTCGGGTTGCGGCAAGAGCACGTTGCTGCGCTGCTTCAACCGCATGTTCGAACTCTACCCGGAGCAGCGTGCCGAGGGCCAGATCCTGCTCGACGGTGAAGACATCCTGCATTCCAAGCTCGACGTCAGCCTGATACGCGCAAAGATCGGCATGGTGTTCCAGAAGCCGACACCGTTCCCGATGTCGATCTACGACAACATCGCCTTCGGCGTGCGACTCTTCGAAGCGCTGCCGCGTGTCGAGATGGACGAGCGCGTCGAATGGGCCTTGAAGAAGGCCGCGCTGTGGGGCGAGGTCAAGGACAAGCTCGGGCAGAGCGGCTCGGGGCTGTCGGGCGGCCAGCAGCAACGCCTGTGCATCGCCCGTGGCTTTGCCATCAAGCCCGAGGTGCTGCTGCTCGACGAGCCGTGCTCGGCGCTGGACCCCATCTCTACCGGCAAGATCGAGGAACTGATCCACGAACTGAAGG
>JANOPR010000249.1:0-1603 GCA_031421955.1 Burkholderiales bacterium | reverse complement strand
GGCGAACAGCAGGTGCTGCTCCGACATGCGGTAGCGCATCCCGATCGATACGGTCGGCACGGCGCCGACCACGGTCCTGTGGCCTTGGCCCGAGGGCAGCACATAGCCCAGCGAGCCCAGACCCACGCCGACGTCGGCGCGGCCCTGCGTGATCCAGAGCCGGTAGTTGATGCCCGCCATCTCGGGCCCGGTGCGCCCACCGCCGGACGCGGCGGCCAGAACATGGTGGTTGACGGCTTGGACCTCGAATGACGACGACAGCGTGGCGTCCAGGCCTGCGGCCGGCGCAGCGCCCGCCAGCCTGGCCGCGCGCAACGACATGTCCTGCGCGGCGACCGGAGCCAGGGCGCCGAGAAGCATCGACAAGGCCAGCCACGATGAGCACGTCGAGCGTGAGCAGGCTGGGGCGGCGGTGTTGAACATGGCGGTGTGCGGTGGGCGGCCCGAGTCTGGTCTGCGCGGCGTGTGCGGTCTGTCAGCCGTGCCTGATATCGGCGTAGGACGACAGGCGACGGGCGCGCGGGCCACACCGCGGCGGCGGCTCAGTGATGCGCGTACGCCTGAACAGCGGCCACGGGGCAGACGTGCGGTAGCGCACTCTCGCGGCCCACCATGGCGCGTGCGTAGAAGTAGTTGGTGCGCGCGCGCTCGCTCATGGTGTCCAGGTCGACATGGCCCAGGCTGTCGCAGGGAAAGGCGAAACCGCAGCCCTGCCTGAAGAGTGAAGCGAAGCGAACTTCGAACGACGGCAAGTCGATGTTGTGGGTGTTGTTCATTGCAGGCTCCTTGGCGCTGAATCGATCAAGTGGCGAATCGAGTATCGAAGTGCTGTGAGCAATGCGCTGCCGGTGCGCGGCGCGATCCGTTGTCGGTTGCCGGCGCCCGGCAAGGCGGGCCCTGTCCTACATGTCAACGAGTGCTGGCCTGAGTGCGCTGATCGGGTTCGACGGCGAACATGCAAGCGCTCCACGCAACCTCAACGTGGCCGACAACGACAACCCGAGAGGCCACCATGAACCCCTTGCACAAACCACTTGTGCCCCGCACGCGCCGGGGCCGAGCGCTGGCCGGCCTGGCAATGGCGATGGCACTCGCGCTCGCCGCGGCCGTGCCGGCGCGGGCGCAGGACGCAGCGTCCCTGCGCGCCGGTCACGAGGCGCTGCGTGGGGCGCTGGCCAGCAATGCCTTTCAACGCCCGCTCGTGCTCGAATCGAACGAGCGCGAGGACGCGCTGCAGGGCGACATCTACGCGCGCATCGACCTGCCGATGGCGGTGGTGGCGCCGGCCCTTACGGGCATCGATCACTGGTGCGAGATCCTGATCCTGCACCTCAATGTCAAGCAGTGTCGTGCCGGCGATTCGAAGGCCGGCGACGCACTGCAACTCGTCATCGGCCAGAAACACGACCAGCCGCTGGACCAAGCCTACCGCTTCGCATTCGCCTACCGGGTGGTGGCCTCACGGCCCGACTACCTGCAGGTGCAGTTGACGGCCGACGCAGGCCCACTGGGCACGCGCGGCTACCGCATCGTGCTCGAGGTGGCGGCGCTGGACGCCCGGCGCAGCTTCTTGCACCTGTCGTACTCGTACGGCATCGGCATG
>JANOPR010000248.1:0-1695 GCA_031421955.1 Burkholderiales bacterium | reverse complement strand
GGCTACATTCGCCCGAAGCAATGGGGCAGCGGGAAGCCGCCCGCGCTAAGATTGCAACCTGTTCCCGTGAGGTGCAAAGCATGACCCAGGCCCTTTCGTCCGCAATGGCTGAGGCTACGAAGCTCCCGCCCGCCGAGCAAGATGTCCTGGCGGCAATCCTGCTGGAAGAGGTCGCTTCCGAGCAGCGGTGGTCGCAGTCATTCGCGAAGTCGGAGCGCGTGCTCGAGTCGCTGGCGTCTGAGGCACTGGCCGAGTTCAGGGCCGGCAAGACCAAGCCGCTCGACGAACTATGAAGTCGGTAACGACCGCGAAGTTTCGGTCGTTGTTAGCGTCCGCGCTTGATGCCGTGCACTTCGTAGCCCTTCTTCAATAGGAACTCGGCCAGGTAGGCCGCCGTCCTGGCCGGTCACGCCGGTGATGAGGGCGACTTTGGGCTCGATGGTGGCGAACACAGGCTTGATGACCGAAGCCTTGACGAGGCCGGTGTTGTAGCCGCTGCTCGACACGACCACCGCGGGGCGTTTCTTCGCACCCGTCTGATCTGTGAACGGGAATGGCACCAGCACCACGTCGCCGAAGCTGAACCTTGCAGCCGCCATTAATCAGATCCGGTCGTAGACAGCATCGTCTTCGTTGTCCCACACAGCAGCAAAGCTCGGCTCGCTGGCCTTGGCAGCAGTGCGTGTCAGGTGCTGATCGCCCTCGCGGGCGCGCAGGAAGTCGACGAAGTCCTCCACCTCCGCCATCCGCTGTGGCGGGAGTTGCTTGATCTTCTCGATCAACGCCTTCTCGGAAGCTGTCATCGCTTGCACTCCTTGACTTCGGGAACAAACCGCTTGATCTGATGGTGAAGGCATTCACGCAAAGTCATGAGAGGGGCTCCTTAGGCGCCGTCCTGGCCGCCCACGATTGCGCTCACGAAGCCGTGAAATTGCCGCGCTGTTTTCAGGGCGTGCGTGACGTCGCTGACGGTGGGGTCGGCATCGACCGACGGATACCGCAATACGGTGCCGAAGGCGGAAAGCTCGGACATGCGGTCGGCCCAATCGGCAAAGCGCGCGTCTGCGTTGGCGCAGCGCGTCAACAGATCCATGAGGTCATGCGTCTTGACCAGCGGTTCGAAGCGAGATGCGAGGAATGCCTTCAGCGCCTTCTCGGCCGCCTGGTGGCAGTGGTATGCCGCTGTATCCGTGATGGGATGGCCGCCGTGCAGTGCGCGTTGCGCCGTTTCGAGATCGTGGCTGGCCTTTTGCAGCCACGCGGCCACCCACGCCTGCGAGGTCAACGGCTCAGCCATGCAAGACCCGGCCTTCGCGAATGATCTTGTGCGTGAGCGTCGTGGACAACGGCGCTTCGCGAAGCACTTCTTCGCGGGTGCGCACCCACACGTCGCATGGCACTCCCACGCCGAACAGACTGCGATACCCGGCGCTGGCCCTTCGAGAGGCGGGCTCGTTCGACTCCGACAAAACCACGAGCAGATCGACGTCACTGTTCTCGTCTGGTTCGCCCCAGGCATGCGAGCCAAACAAGACCACTTGCTCGGGCTGGTACGTCGCTACCTGACGGCGCGTGATCTCGGTCAGGGTTGACTCAGTGAGCGTCATGGCGCAGATTTTCCTGCGTGCCGATCAATTGCAGATCATTCGTGATAGTCGAAGGCTTGGTAGCCCGCCTGCTTGACCAGGCTGTCGC
>JANOPR010000247.1:0-3086 GCA_031421955.1 Burkholderiales bacterium | reverse complement strand
AATCGATGCCCAGCTGATTGCCGACAGCATCACGCAGCAGCTCGAGAAGCGCATCATGTTCCGCCGCGCCATGAAACGCGCGATGCAGAACGCCATGCGCCTGGGCGCCCAGGGCATCAAGCTGATGTCGTCGGGCCGCCTCAACGGCATCGAGATTGCCCGCTGCGAGTGGTACCGCGAAGGCCGCGTGCCGCTCCACACCTTGAAGGCCGACATCGACTACGGCTTCTCTGAAGCCAAAACGACGTACGGCGTGATTGGCGTCAAGTGCTGGGTCTACCGGGGCGACCGACTCGGCGCTGGTGAAGCGCCGGCGGCCAAGCCCGAGGGTGGCGACGACGATCGGCGTTCACGCCGTGGACCGCGCCCAGGCGGGCCTTCTGGCCCGACTGGCCCCACTGGCGCGCCACGAGGCCGCACCGAGCGCGCACCGCGTACCGTCACCGTGCCGGCCGCCGGCGCCGACAAGCCGGCCGACGCTGTTGCGGCGCCTGTCGCGGACGCGTCCAAGCCTGCCGTCAAGCGCGTGCGCAAGGCCGCCGCCAACCCCGCTGCCGGTGGCGACGCCAAAGGAGAATAAGCATGCTGCAACCCTCACGCCGGAAATACCGCAAGGAGCAGAAGGGCCGCAACACGGGTATCGCCACGCGCGGCGCTGCGGTGTCGTTCGGCGACTTCGGCCTGAAGGCCACCGAGCGAGGTCGCCTCACGGCGCGCCAGATCGAAGCCGCGCGCCGGGCCATCTCGCGTCACATCAAGCGCGGTGGCCGCATCTTCATCCGCATCTTCCCCGACAAGCCGATCTCACAGAAGCCCGCCGAAGTGCGTATGGGCAACGGCAAGGGCAACCCCGAGTACTACGTAGCTGAGATTCAGCCGGGCAAGGTGCTCTACGAACTCAACGGCGTGCCCGAGGCACTGGCTCGCGAAGCGTTCACGTTGGCGGCGGCAAAGCTGCCGCTGTCGTGCACGTTCGTGGCCCGCCAGGTCGGCGCCTGAGCTGAAGGAATCCATGATGAAAGCATCTGAACTGCGCGCCAAAGACACGCCGGCGCTGGAGAAGGAAGTCTCCGACCTGCTCAAGGCCCACTTCGGCCTGCGCATGCAAAAGGCAACGCAGCAACTCTCCAACCACTCGCAGCTGGGCAAGACCCGCCGCGATATCGCCCGCGCCAAGACTGTGTTGGCCGAGAAGAACAAGGGAGCCGCGAAATGAATACCGAAGTTGCCGCGCAGACCCCCCTGGCCAAGACCAAGGTCACCCGCACCTTTGTCGGCAAGGTTGTCAGCGACAAGCGATCCAAGACCATCACCGTGCTGGTCGAGCGCCGTGTCAAGCACGAGCTCTACGGCAAGATCATCGGCCGCTCCAGCAAGTACCACGCCCATGATGAAAAGGGCGAGTACAAGATGGGTGATGTGGTCGAGATCACCGAAAGCCGGCCAATTTCCAAGACCAAGTCCTGGGTCGTGACCCGCCTGGTTCAGAAGGCGACGATCGTCTAGGGACTTTCGACTGACCGTCGGCACGACGGCCGGATCGCCCAGACACTGGCGACCGGCCGTTTTCCATTTCAAAGGAGTAAACAACCCATGCTCAAAGTAGGCGACAAGCTCCCGGCAGGCGAGCTGAAGGAATTCATCGACGTTGAAGGCGGCGGCTGTTCGATCGGCCCCAACGCGTTTGACGTGTCCAAGCTGACTGCTGGCAAGACGATTGCCATCTTCGCGTTGCCAGGAGCGTTCACGCCCACCTGTTCGGCCAAGCATGTGCCGGGCTATGTCGAGAAGGCCGCGGAGCTGAAGGCTGCGGGTGTCGACGAGATCTGGTGCGTGTCGGTCAATGACGCCTTTGTCATGGGCGCCTGGGGCCGAGATCAGAAAACCGCCGGCAAGGTGCGCATGATGGCCGACGGCAGTGCCGCCTTCACCAAGGCGACGGGCCTGACCCTGGACCTGACAGCCAAGGGCATGGGCTTGCGCAGCGACCGCTATTCGATGCTTGTCGTCGATGGCGTTGTCAGGACACTCAATCTCGAAGCGCCGGGCAAGTTCGAGGTCAGCGACGCGAGCACCATGTTGCGGCAGGCTAAAGAGGCCCGCGCCTAAAAAAACGTTCGCGCGGCGTTTGACAGGCGCCGCACGTTTCCGCCATAATCTGCGACTTCGCCGAAATCGGCCGCTGGTGCATCGCGCCGGTAGCGACTTCGGCCTCAGCCCACACCACGGGCCCAAGACTGACTGCGGCAGATCCCATCGGGGGTACTGCGGTTCAAGTTGGGTATAGAACATGATCCAAATGCAGTCGCGGCTTGACGTCGCGGACAACACCGGTGCGAAGTCCGTCATGTGCATCAAGGTGCTCGGCGGCTCCAAGCGGCGCTACGCCGGCATCGGTGACGTGATCAAGGTCAGCATCAAGGAAGCTGCGCCGCGCGGTCGCGTCAAGAAGGGCGAGATCTACAGCGCCGTCGTCGTGCGCACCGCCAAGGGCGTGCGCCGCCAGGACGGCTCGCTGGTCAAGTTCGACGGCAACGCCGCCGTGCTGCTCAATGCCAAGCTCGAGCCGATCGGCACCCGCATCTTCGGCCCGGTCACGCGCGAACTGCGCACCGAGCGCTTTATGAAGATCGTCTCTCTGGCCCCCGAGGTGCTTTGAGCACTGCCTCCGAGGTTTGCTGAAATGAACAAGATCCGCAAAGGTGACCAGGTCGTCGTGCTGACCGGCCGCGACAAGGGCAAGCGCGGCACCGTCGCGCAGCGCGTCGACGAGGAGCGCATCGTCGTCGAGGGCGTGAACATCGTGAAGAAACACGTCAAGCCCAACCCGATGAAGGGCACGACCGGCGGCGTCGTCGACAAGACCATGCCCATCCACCAGTCCAACGTGGCGATCTACAACGCCGCGACGGGCAAGGGCGACCGCGTGGGCGTCAAGCTGCTCGAGGGCGGCAAGAAGGTCCGCGTCTACAAGTCCAGCGGCGCAGAGATCAAGGTTTAAGCATCATGGCAAAGAGCAAAACAGCCAAGGCCGCGACGGCAGCAGAAACTGCAGCCGCTGGCCCCGTGCCGGCAGCGCGACTGCA
>JANOPR010000246.1:0-2351 GCA_031421955.1 Burkholderiales bacterium | reverse complement strand
CGTCGGGCGCGTACAGGCCTTCGGCCGCATGCGCGATCGCGTTGAACGCGCTGGTCACGGTCACGGCCCAGGGCAGGCCGAGCGTCAGCTCGGGGTCGTAGATCACGCACCGGGGCAGCACGCGCGCGTCGCGCCCGGTCTTCTTGGCGCCGCCTTCTGTCAGGCCGTAGATCGGCGTCATCTCGCTGCCGGCGTGGGTGGTGGGCACGGCGATGATCGGCAAACCCGTTTCCAAGGCAATGGCCTTGCCCAACCCGGTGGTCGAGCCGCCGCCGACAGCCACCGCACAGTCGGCGTCGAGGGTGCGCGCCATGTCGCGTGCCTCGCGCGCCGTCTCGACTGGCACATGCATCGCCGCGCGGCTGAAGATGCCCGCGGCGCGCTCGCCGAGCAACGCGGCCACGCGCTCAGCCAAGGCGCGCTGGCCCGGCGTCGACATCACCAGCACGCGCCGCGCGCCCAGGCGCTCGGCCTCCTCGGGCAGGCGCGCGAGCGTGCCGGGGCCGTAGATCACGCGCGCGGGCGCGGCCTGGTAGACGAAGGGCTGGATGGGCAAGGGCTTGACGGGCAAATGCGGCGATTGCAGCAAAGCCGCCGCGCGGCGTGAAGCGCAGCGGTGGAACAGTGTTTTCCGCAGCGGCCGGGGCCGGCACGGGGCTGACCCGATTGTCAGGCGGGCCGCGCGCGGTTGGAATGCGGCCCACCGGACACCCCCGCGACGACCGAGGACAACGCGATGCTCTTCCCCACCACCATCGTCGGCAGCTTTCCGCAACCCGACTGGCTGATCGACCGCGCCAAGCTCGCCGGCCGCTTCCCGCCGCGCGTGCGCGCCAGGGAGCTGTGGCGCGTGGCCGAGCCCTATCTGCAAGAGGCCTGGGAAGACGCCACGCTGCTGGCCATCCGGGCCCAGGAAGACGCCGGCCTGGACATCGTCAGCGACGGCGAGATCCGGCGCGAGAGCTACTCCAACCGCTTCGCCACCGCGCTCGAAGGCGTCGACCTCGACAACCCCGGCAGCGCCCTGGACCGCTCGGGCCACCCCAACCCGGTGCCGCGCATTGCCGGCAAGATCCGCCGCAAGCACGCGGTGGAGGTGGAAGACCTGCTGTTCCTGAAACGGCACACCACGCGCAAGACCAAGATCACCGTGCCCGGCCCGTTCACCATGAGCCAGCAGGCGCAGAACGACTTCTACAAGACCGACGAAGAAGCGGCGATGGACTACGCCGTGGCCGTCAACGCCGAGATCCGCGACCTCTTTGCCGCCGGGGCCGACATCGTGCAGATCGACGAGCCCTACATGCAGGCCCGGCCCGAGAAGGCCCGCCAGTACGGCCTGGCGGCGCTGAACGTGGCGCTGGAGGGCATCAATGGCACGACGGCGGTGCACATCTGCTTCGGCTACGCCGCCATCATCCACGAGCGCCCGAGCGGCTACTCCTTCCTGCCCGAGCTGCGCGGCTGCGGCTGCAAGCAGGTGTCGATCGAGACTGCGCAAAGCAAGCTCGACTGCTCGGTGCTGGCCCAGCTCGACGACAAGCAGATCATGGTCGGCTGCATCGACCTGTCGGACATGAACATCGAGACGCCGCAGGTGGTGGCCGCCCGCATCCGCCGTGCGCTGCCCTTTGTGGCCAAGGAGCGCGTGATCCTGGCGCCCGACTGCGGCATGAAGTACCTGCCGCGGGAGGTGGCCGTGGGGAAACTGCGCGCGATGGTGGAGGCGGCGAAGATCTTGCGGGCGGAGTTCGGGGCGGGACCTGCTTAGGGCAGGCGCGCCGCGTCGCGCCTGGTCAGCAGCGCCCGGAACGCCGGCTGCGCGGCTGCGTCTTGTCGAGTTCTGCAAGCTGCTGCTTGAGCAGCATGAGCAAAGAGCGGGCGTGGTCGACGGGCAGGTGCAGGCAACTGCTGGCGGGCTGGTCGTCGCGCGCCGGGCGGGGCAGCACCAGCGCGTCGACGGCGATCTCGATCAGGCCCCGGTCGTGCTTCAGCGACTTCAGGCGCTGCACTTCGATGTCGTAGGTCTTCACGTGTTCTCCTGCGGTCGGGCGATGCCGGATTGTCCGGGCATGTGCTTTGGCATGCAGGCCGGGCCGCTCCCAAGCGGCCTGAGATCCCCCCGGGGGACACGAGCGCAGCGAGCTGGGCGCTGTCACCTTCAGCCCAGCAGCGCCGCCACCGTCTTCATCGGCAGGTACATCCGCCTCGCGTCGCGCTGCAGCGGCGCAAAGCTGAAGTGGCGGTAGAACGCGGCCGCCGCGTCGTCCTTCGCGTCCACCACCACGGCCATCGCGGCGATGTCTGCGGCGTGCGTCAGGCTGCGGTGCAAGGCATCCATCAGCAGCAGC
>JANOPR010000245.1:0-1561 GCA_031421955.1 Burkholderiales bacterium | reverse complement strand
CCGGCCTGCCCTACGTGATGCCCGCCAAGTTCCCGATCCCGACGCAAAACGCCGCGCGCATCTTCTGGTGGTTGCACGACACCCAATCGCCCGAGCGCGCCGTGGCGTGGGCCCACGCCCGCCTGCGCGCCTACTTCACGCGCGGCACCGATTTGAGCGATGTGGCCACGCTCGCCGCGGTCGCCAGCGAGAGCGGCCTGGATGCCGCCGCCGCACAGGCCGCCTACACCGAGCCGCTGTGGAAAGAGCGCCTCAAACGCGAGAACGATGCCGCGATTGCGGCCGGCGTATTCGGTGCGCCCTTCTTCTTCGTCGACGGCGAGCCCTTTTGGGGTAACGACCGCCGCGGCCAGATCGAGCAGTGGCTGTCGGGTCAGGCCGATTTCGCGCACACCGTGATGTGAAAGGCCGAGCCATGAAGAAAACCGTCAAGTCGATGGTCGATGACGCGATGGACCTCATCACCACCTACAGCGTCGACGATGCCCGCGAACTGCACGGCCGCGACGACGTGCAGTTCATCGACATCCGCGACGTGCGCGAGCTCGAGCGCGAAGGCGTCATCCCCGGGGCTTTCCACGCCCCGCGCGGCATGCTCGAGTTCTGGGTCGACCCCGAGAGCCCGTATCACAAGCCGGTGTTCGGCCAGAGCAAGCAGTTCGTGCTGTTCTGTGCTGCGGGCTGGCGCTCGGCCCTGGCCACGCGCACCTTGCAGGAGATGGGTGTGGACAAGGTGGCGCACATCGATGGCGGCTTCACGGCCTGGAAGGGCGCCGGTGCGCCCGTGACTGAGCAGGTCAGGAAGGCCGACAAGCCCGCAACGCCCGACAGGACCGGCAAGCCGGGCTGAGGTGGCGCGCGAGGGCTGCACCGGGCGGGTGCGGGCCCGACCCTAGAATTGACGCGCACGTCAATTGAGCCGCGAAGGACTCCACCCATGCCCACGCTGGCCAGCCAACTCAACCCCCGCTCCGAAGAGTTCAAGGCCAACGCGGCGGCGATGCGCGCGCTGGTCGATGACTTGAACGCCAAGCTGGCGACGATTGCGCAGGGCGGCGGTGAGGCGCCGCGTGCCAAGCATCTGGCGCGCGGCAAGCTGCTACCGCGCGACCGGGTCGAGATGCTCCTGGACCCCGACACGCCGTTCCTCGAGCTCGCGCCGCTGGCCGCGATGGGCGTCTACAAGGACCGCGATGGCAGCGATGCCGCGCCGGGCGCGGGCGTCATCACCGGCATCGGCCGCGTCGCGGGCGTCGAGTGCGTGATCGTCTGCAACGACGCCACCGTCAAGGGCGGCACCTACTACCCGCTGACGGTGAAGAAGCATCTGCGGGCGCAGGAAGTGGCGCGAGAGAACCGGCTGCCCTGCATCTACCTGGTCGACAGCGGCGGCGCCAACCTGCCCAACCAGGACGAGGTGTTCCCCGACCGCGACCACTTCGGTCGCATCTTCTACAACCAGGCGCGCATGTCCGCCGCGCGCATTCCGCAGGTCGCGGTCGTGCTCGGCTCGTGCACGGCGGGCGGCGCGTATGTGCCGGCGATGAGCGACGAGAGCATC
>JANOPR010000244.1:0-3955 GCA_031421955.1 Burkholderiales bacterium | reverse complement strand
ATCCGTTTCTGAGCCACGGTCCTGGCGCGCAGTCGCGCGCCGAGATTCTCTCGCGGCGCTCAGGCCGTGTCGGACGGTCGCGCGGCCGCGGCCGGTCGGAGCAGCCGGCGCGCCGGCCAATGGGCCGCCATCACCAGCGCGGCCATCAACCACATGGGCGCGCCCGTGGTCGTCGCCACGGCCAGGAAGCCAAAGCCGATCGGCATCGCGATCGTCGCCGCATTCGTGAACAGCATGCGCAGCGCGAGCGCCTCCCCTGGTGGCCGGGCGGCGCGGCCTGGTGCAGCATCGACAGCACCATCGGCTGCACAGAACCCAGCGCCACGCCGAGCAGCGCCGAGCCCAGCATCATGCCCGCTGCGCCGGTCAGCCAGGGGTACGCCAGCAGCACAACGCTGGCCAGGGTCAGCGCCATGCGCAGCGAGCGGCGGTCGTCGAGATGATCGGCCCACTTCAGAATCGCCAGCCGTACCAGCGTCGCGGCCACCGAGAAGGCGCCGAGCACCGCGCCGATGGCCGACGCGCTCATCTCGCGCGCGTGGCCGATCACGGGCACGGTAAAGCTGTGGGCGTCCCAGGCCGCGGCCATCGCGACATTGACCAGCATCAGGTTGCGCATCACCGGCAGGCGCAACAGTCCCAGGGCGTGGCCGGGCGCGGGGCGGTGCACCTCGCCGGCAGGCAAGGGCGGCTTGCGCGGTACGCGCCAGGCCGCAGCCACCGCCAGCAGCGGCAGCACCGCGGCGAACGCGAAGGCGGCGCGAAAGCCGGCGTGGTCGATCAGCAACCCGGTGGCCACCGGAGCCACCGTGTTCGACAGCGCCGGCCCGAGCGCGACCCAGCTGAAGACGCGTTTCAAGTCGCCGCTGTCGCGCGCCATCAGGCCGGCCTCACGCTGGATGGCCACCGCGGCAATGGTCAGGCCGCCCCCGGTGAGCAATCCAGCCATGGCCAGGGCCCACAACTGCTGCGTCGCCACGGGCAGCGCCGCGCCGGCCAGCGACAGACCCACGGCCCAGGCCACCGGCCGATGAAACCCGTGGCGGTCGGCCAGCCGCCCGGCCCACAGCGACAGCGCGATCGGCGCCACCGCGTACAGGCTCAGCAGCGCGCCGACGACCCAGTCAGCGTATCCCTGCTGCAGCACCGCCAGGCTGGCCGCGACACGGGTGGCAGCCATGCAGGCATGCAGGCCAACCAAGGTGGCTATGACCAGCAGGAACGCGTGTCGCGGCGCAGCCGCAGCGTGGCCCGGCGTCATTGTGGGACGGGCGGGTCGCCTTCGACCTCGTCGTCACTGTCGTTGTCAGGCTCCGCCACGTCGAGCAGGCCTGGGGTGCGTGATGTCGGCAGCGCCTCGACCGTTCGCAGTTGCCGCTCCATCGCACGGGTGCGCACTTCGGCTTGGACGATCGTGTTGCTGGCCTCGTCGAGTTTCTTCTTGGTCTTGGCCAGCACCTCGCCGAACTTGCCGAATTCGGTCTTGACCGCGCCCAGCACCTCCCAGACCTCGGCCGAACGCTTCTCCAGCGCCAGCGTGCGAAAACCCATCTGCAGGCTGTTGAGCGTGGCCAGCAAGGTCGTCGGACCGGCGAGCATGACCTTGTACTCGCGCTGCAGCGACTCCATCAGTCCGGGCCGGCGCAACGCCTCGGCATACAGCCCTTCGGAGGGCAGGAACAGGATCGCGAAGTCGGTGGTGTGCGGCGGCGCCACGTACTTGTCGCGGATCGTGCGCGCCTCCAGGCGCAGCCGGGTCTCGATCGCCTTGGCCGCCATGTCGGCGTCGGCCTTGTCCGCGCGCTCCTGCGCGTCGAGCAGCCGCTCGTAGTCCTCGCGCGGAAACTTGGCGTCGATCGGCAGCCACAGCGGCACGCCGTCACTGCGTTGGCCCGGCAGCCGGATCGCGAATTCCACGCGTTCGGCGCTGCCCGGCACCGTGGCCACGTTGGTGGCGTACTGCTCGGGCGTGAAGACCTGCTCGAGCAGACCCGACAGCTGCACCTCGCCATAGATGCCGCGGGTCTTCACGTTGGTCAGCACGCGGTTGAGCGAGCCGACGTCACGCGCCAGGGTCTGCATCTCGCCCAGTCCCTTGTGCACCTGCTCGAGGCGGTCGGCGACCTGCTTGAAGCTCTCGCCCAGGCGCTGCTCGAGCGTGGCATGAAGCTTTTCGTCGACGGTGGCGCGCATCTGCTCCAGGCGCTGGCCGTTGTCGGCCTGGATCGCGGTGAGCTTGTCCTCGACCGCCTGGCGCATCTCGGCCACGCGCTTGTCGTTGGTGTCGGCCAACGTGCGCAGCTGCTCGGCCTGGGCCTGGCCGAAGCGGTGCAGCGCCGCGTCCTGGGCTTCGCGTGCGGCCTGCGCCTGCCCGGCCAGCGCGCGGGTGGTGTTGGCCAGGGTGTCACTGACCAGTTGCTGCATCGCCGCGAGCTGGGTGCGGAAGGAGTCGATCTGTTCGTTCTGTGTGCGCGCGACATCGCTGTTTTGCGCCAGCAGGGTCTGTTGGAACGTGGCCAGCGATTGCGACAGCTCGGTGCGCGTGCCGCGCGCACTGTCCTGCACGTCGCCGCGCAGGTTGCGCTCCAGCCGCTCGGCGGCATCGGAGTCGCCGCGGCGCAATGCCAGCCAGAGCAGCAACACCAGCACCAGGCCCAGCAGCACGAGCTGGGCGATCGGAATCCATGACGGCATGCCCCGATTGTCGCCGCAGCTCTCGAAGCTGGGCCTAGCTCAGCAGGTCGAGCAATGTGCGCGCCACGACCTGGGTCGCGCGACGCAGGTCTTCGAGCTCGATGTGCTCGTCGGCACGCTTGGCATTGGACTCGAGCACCGTGCGCGGCCCGGCGCCGTACAGCACGGCCGGGATGCCGTGCTCGCAATACAGGCGCGCATCGGTGTACAGCGGCGTGCCTGTGGCCAGCACCGGCTCGCCGAAAACCTGGCTGGCGTGCCGACACAGCGGCTCGACCAACGACAGGTTGCCAGCCAGCGGCGTGAGCGCGCGCGCCAGCAGCATGCGCCGCACCTCGATCGTGACGCCTGCGCAGTCCGCCACGGCGTCCGCGATCACGCGGCGCAATGCCGCCTCGACCTCCTGCGGGTTCTCCTCGGGAATCATGCGCCGGTCGAGCTTGAGCACGACCTTGCCGGGAACCACATTGGTGTTGGTGCCGCCCTCGATCAGGCCGACGTTGAGGTACGGGTGCGTGATGCCGGCGACCTGGCTGCGCAGCGCCTTGTAGCCCGCGTTCTGCTGGTACAGCGCCGCCAGGATCCGCGTCGCCGCCTGCAGCGCGTCGACCGCCGTCTCCGGCACGGCGGCGTGGCCTTGCCTGCCGTGCACCGTGACCTCGAGTTGCAGGCAGCCGTTGTGCGCCGTCACGACCTGGTAACTGAAGCCCGCAGCGATCACGAGATCGGGTCGGGTCAGTTCGTGCTGCAGCAGCCACCCCGGGCCGAGCTCGCCGCCGAACTCTTCGTCGTAGGTGAAATTCAACTCGACGCCACCCCGCAGCGGCACCTGCAGCGCCTCGATCGCGCGGGTGGCAAAGGTGAACGTCGCGAAGTCGCACTTGCTCACCGCCGCAGCGCGGCCGTAAAGCTTGCCCGCGACGATCTCGCCGCCGTAGGGGTCGTGGGTCCAGCCTTCGCCGGGCGGCACCACGTCGCATGGGCATTGAGCGCAACGGTCGGGCCCTCACGACCGACCCCGTAGCGGCGCCGGACGATCAGGTTCGTGATCGATGTCAGGCCGCTGGCCTTGACCGCCTCCCCGGGCACGGCGTGCTTCTCGGCCTCGAAGCCGAACTCAGCCAACAGCTCGGCGGTGCGCTCGGCATGCGTCGCGTTGTCGCCCGGCGGCGTGTCGGTGGGCAGGCGCACCAGGGCCTGCAGGAACCGCACTTCCTCGTCTAAATGCGCGTCGATCCTGGAATCGAGGGCGCTGTAGGGC
>JANOPR010000243.1:0-1613 GCA_031421955.1 Burkholderiales bacterium | reverse complement strand
CCACCAAGCCGATGCCGTGCTGCTGCGCCTTGGCGATCGCCAGTTCGGTCGCGTGGCGGGCCACCAGGTAGCCGGCCGAATTGCCACCGTCGATCTGCGCCGAAACCGAGGTCTGCCGCGTCACGCGAAACGGCGCCGACGGTTCGGGCAATTCGCGCACCGTTTCCGCAATGGTCAGCGCGCGCGACAGTCCGCCGTAGACGGCGCCCCGCAGTTCGCAATCCATGAGGTGGTGGGTGATGGTGCCGGCTTCGCCCTCGTCGAAGCCGGAGCCACGCATCAATGCATGCACCAACTCTCTGGCCTGTTCGATCGGCAGCCTCACTTTTTGCCGCCCGTGCCAGCCAGGTCGATACCGTAAACGTCGGCGGCGGTCTGCAGGAACAGCGCCTGTCTCTCGTCGGCGCCGAGCGCGGCCGTGATGCGCTTGAATGCGTTCCAGATCACGACGTAACTGGCGCTGCCCTTGTCCACCGGTAAGTTGCTCTCGAACATGCAGCGACCGGGCCCGAAGGCCTCGATGCAGGCCATGACGTAGGGCGCCCAGGCCTGCGCCAGCGCTCGTGAATCCGGCGGCTGGTCGTGGCTGGCGAAATCGAAGCCGAACACCCGCATGCCCATGCCGCCGAGCTTGACGCTGACGTTCTGGCAGCGTGCAAGTTGGCTGATCGAGCGTGGCCAGTCGGCGAACACCGCCTCGCGCTGACCCGCATACGGGCCGATGCCGATCGGGCCGCCGACATGGTTCAGCACGACCCTCGTGCCGGGGAACGCCTCGGCCAGGTCAGCCAGATCGCTCAGTTGCGTGTGGTACATCCAGGCGTCGAAGGACAGACCGCGCGGCGCCAGGCAGGCAAACCCGCGCCTGAACTGCGCATCCAGCAGCAAGCCCGGCAGCGGATTGGCGAGCGATCCGCGCGCGCGCGGATCGGGGTGGTACACGCTGACATTGCGGACCCCCTTGAAGCGGCCAGGTGCCGCCTGCAGGTGCGCATCGAGCACGGCGCCGACCTCGGCACCGAGCAGCAGGTTGGCGTTGCCGACAATCGCTGCTGCGATCCGGCAGCTTGCGCCGGCCGCCTCACTGGCCTCGGCGATCCGGTTGACGAATTCGGTTTCACCCAGGCTCGCCAGCGCCGGCACACCGTTCTTGCGGTACATGGCGCCGCATTCCACGAACACGGTGGCCAGGATGCGATGGCCGGCCGCCACGTCGGCCAACAGGTCGGCGCCCAGATAGGGGTTGTCGGCGTGGTCCCAGAGGTGATGGTGTGCGTCGACGATGGCCAGCCCCGGTTCCAGGGCCGGCTCGGCATGCAGCGCAAGCCACTCGGGACGGACCGGCAGGTGCGGGCTCAAGGGTTGCGGTGAGGTGCTCATGGCGCGGGGTGCCGGCGGGCTGTATTTCCATAGAGGAACAGCATTCCGATTACTGGTCAGTATGGCCATGGATCGTGACTCGACCATCCGGGTTTTCTCTGGCCTCATCGCGCATCCGCACGGGCGCGCACCGTGTTCGCGCAGCCAGGGCTTGCCGGGTTGCAGGCCGTGTCGAACAATGGCGCGTCTCCCATGAAGGTGCCCATGTTCGACCACTCTTCCTTGCGTCCGGC
>JANOPR010000242.1:0-2188 GCA_031421955.1 Burkholderiales bacterium | reverse complement strand
CCGATGGCAATGCCGGCCAGCGTGGCCCACACCACGTCGATCAGCACCCAGCGCAGGCCTGAGTCGCCCAATTCGTGCAGGCCCAGCAGGCCGAGCCCCAGGACCACGAACGGGAATGCGCTGCCATCGTTGAGGCCGGCTTCGCAGGTCAACTTGAAGCGCAACTGGTCGCGGTCGCCGGGGTGGCGGCTTTGCACGTCGGTGGCCAGCACCGGGTCGGTCGGCGCCACGATCGCACCCAGCAACACGGCAGCACCCAGGGGCAGCCCCAGGACCCAATGCGCGAAGGCGGCGACCAGGCCGACAGTGAGGGCCATCGACACCGTGGCCAGCAGGATCGGTGCGCGCCAGCGAGTGAAACTGAAGGGCACCGGCATCTTCACGCCGGCAGAGAAGAGCGAGATCAGGACCGCGACTTCGGTCAACACCTCCAACAACGCCGCCTCTTTGAGCGGGTTGAAGTGGAACAGGTTGAGCACGGTGGGCCCGAACAGCAGCCCGACCGCCAGGTAAATGATCGCCGACGTCACCGGCGAGCGCTTGAGCAGGGCCGACGTCAAGCCCATCGCCAGCAGCAAGCTGCCGATGAGCAGGAACCATTGGTCATTCGTCACCGCTGCTGCTCCGGTGCAAGGCCCATTGCTGGGCTCGGAGCCGGCACGACGGACGAGCGGGGACCGCTACGGCCGGTCGTGCGCAAGCAGCGGGCGCGCCAGAGGGTCGACGCGGCCGCATGCGCCGGACGCCCGTCGACCGGACGCCCGATGTGCGGCTACTTCTTGACGAACCACGAATCGGTGGCCTTGCGCTGCCACTCGCCGATCTGTTTTTCGGCGTCTTCCTTGGCCACGCCGTAGCGCTCCTGGATCTTGCCGGCCAGTTGGTCGCGGCGGCCGGCGACGACATCGAAGTCGTCGTCGGTCAGCTTGCCCCATTGCTCCTTGGCCTGGCCTTTCACTTGCTTCCAATTGCCTTGAATCTGGTCCCAGTTCATATCAGCGTCCTTTGATGGTGGATTGAGAGTGCGAGCGCATGGGAACAGGGCACAGGGCACAGGGCCCAAGGCTCACATGCCCGACTGTAGGAACGCGGGCCGCTGGCAGCCATCGGCACTGTCCGCTTGTGCGTGTAGGACGACGCCGCTGCGTCCGCAGCGTGGTGGGCCAGGCGGGCGATTACGCGGCTGCGGTCGCGCGTGATTCCGGCAGCGTGACCAACACCCGCGTGCCTTGTCCGGGTGCGGACACCACGGTCAGCCTGCCGCCTTCGGCCTCGACGCGAAAGCGCATGCCCATCAGGCCGAACCCTGAACTTGCCGGCGCTGCCGTGTCGAAGCCGACGCCGTCGTCGCGCACCGACACCTCCACCTGACCGCCGCGCGCGCCCAGGCTCACCCAGACATGACTCGCGCGTGCGTACTTGGTGATGTTCGTAATGGCTTCCTGCACCAGGCGATAGACCATCAGTTCGGCTTTGGCGTCGAGCCTGACGGGGGACAGCGTGCACTCGACCGAGATGTTCGACTGCTCGCCGAACTCGCGCGCGAGAATCTCCAGCGTCGCCACCAGTCCCAGGTTGCCCAGCGTCGACGGCCGCAGGTCTTCGATGATGCTGCGGCCCAGCGCGATGCTCTGGTTCAGCGTTTGCACCAGATGGGCCAGCCGTTCCAGGGCCTCGGGTGCCGCGCCGGCCAGGCGCGGCTTGATGCGCGCCGCGTCGAGCTTGGCCGACGTCAGCAGCGAGCCGAGTTCGTCGTGCAGGTTGCGCGCCAGGCGGTTGCGTTCGTCTTCGCGCGCGGTCTGCAGGTACAGCGCCAGATCCGTGAGCTGCGCCGTGCGTTGGGCGACTTCGACTTCGAGCCGGTCGCGTTCGGCCTGCACGATGTCCTTCAGCCGCTGTTCCTGCTGCTTGAGTTCGTGGGTCCGCCGCAGGAACAGGTACAGCGCCAGCAGGCTGATGCCGGTCAGCAGCGCCATCACGATGCGCCGCCCCTGCAGCGTGACGTTGAGCGTTTCGCGGCGGGCTTCGTCTTCCGCGGCCAGAGTTGTCAGCAGTTCGGTGCCGAGCGCGCGGATGGCTTCCATCTGCTTCTTGTTGAGTGCGCTCAGCACGATGTCGGTGCTGGCGGCACCCTTGCCCTCGTCGTACAGGCGGATCGCCACCGCCAGTTCCGACAACTTGGTCTCGG
>JANOPR010000241.1:0-1826 GCA_031421955.1 Burkholderiales bacterium | reverse complement strand
TCGATCGGCCCCGGCGCGACCAACCTGCTCACCGCCGCGGCGCTGGCGCATGTCAACCGGCTGCCGGTGCTGCTGCTGCCGGGCGACGTGTTCGCGTCGCGCGCGCCCGATCCGGTGCTGCAGCAGGTGGAAGACTTCGCGGCCGGCGACGTCAGCGCCAGCGACGCCTTCCGCCCGCTGGTGCGCTACTTCGACCGCATCACCCGGCCCGAGCAGATCCTCGCCGCGCTGCCGCGCGCGGTGCAGGTGATGACCGACCCCGCCACCTGCGGCCCGGTGTGCCTTGCGCTGCCGCAGGACGTGCAGACGATGGCCTTTGATTGCCCGGTATCGTTCCTCAAGCCGGCGCCCTTGTACATCCGCCGGCCGGCGCCCGACGCGCGCGAACTGAGCGCCGCGGCCGAGCTGCTGCGCACTGCGCGCAGGCCGCTGGTGCTGGCTGGCGGCGGCGTGCTCTACAGTCGGGCCGGTGCGACGCTCGCCGCCTGGGCGACCGCGCATGGCGTGCCGGTGGCCGAAACTCAGGCCGGCAAGGGCAGCCTGGCCTGGGACCACGCGCTCAACGTCGGCGCGATCGGCGTTACCGGCTCGCCTGCCGCCAATGCGCTGGCGGCAGAGGCCGACCTGGTGATCGCGGTGGGCACGCGTTTGCAGGACTTCAGCACCGGTTCGCACGCGCTGTTCGCATCTGCGCGCCTCTTGTCGATCAATGTGCAGCCGCTCGACGCCACGAAGTCGCATGGCCACGCGCTGGTGGCCGACGCGCGAGTCGTGCTGGCGGCCCTGCGGCCAGGCGGCTGGCAGGCCGATCCCGCATGGACCACGCGCGCCCAGTCTCTGGCGCTGCAATGGCATGCCCGCGTCAATGCGATCACCACACGCGACCCCGCCGGCGAGCTGCCCTACGACGCCGAAATCATCGGCGCGGTGCGCGACTCCGCGCGCGACAGCGCGGGCCACGACATCGTCGTCTGCGCTGCCGGCACGCTGCCCGCCGAGTTGCACAAGCTCTGGCGCACCTCGCAGCCGGGCGGCTATCACGTCGAATACGGCTACTCGTGCATGGGCTACGAGATCGCCGGCGGCCTGGGCGTCAAGCTGGCGCGGCCGGATCGCGAGGTGATCGTGATGGTCGGCGACGGCTCGTACCTGATGCTGAATTCCGAGATCGCGACTTCGGTGATGCTCGGTGCCAAGCTGATCGTCATCGTCCTGGACAACCGCGGCTACGGCTGCATCCAGCGCCTGCAACTGGCCAGCGGCAGCCCGCGCTTCAACAACCTGCTCGAAGACTGCGTCGCCGGGGGCGGCAGCGACGTGAAGGTCGACTTCGCCGCGCATGCGCGCAGTCTCGGCGCCGTTGCCGTGCACGTCGCCGACATGGCCGAGTTCCGCAGCGCGATGCAGCGCGCGCGCGCGGCCACGCACACGCATGTCATCGTCATCGACACCTCACCGTGGCGCACCACCGACGACGGCGGCGCCTGGTGGGAGGTGTCGATTCCCGAAGTGTCCGAGCGCGCCGAGGTGCGCGAGGCGCGCGAGCGCTACCTACAAGGCAAGGCGCGGCAGCGCCTCTGAAATGAACCACCCCCGAAGCGCCTTCGGTGGCATGGAAAACTAGGATGAAACTGAACTCTTGCCAGATGGCTGCTGGTGGCCCGTTGCGGCAGTTGGTGATCGTCCGCTCTGGCATGGCGGCATTGGCGCACGCAAGCCGCCGGCTGGAGTGCGGGCGCAACGCCGACTGCTGGCCCTCGCTGCGCGAGGGTGCCCTGCGATGCTCGGCTTCCTGGCCTGTGGCCGAACTCACTTCGCTCGCTCCG
>JANOPR010000240.1:0-3230 GCA_031421955.1 Burkholderiales bacterium | reverse complement strand
GACGCCCGCGTGCAGGGCGCGCTTGACGCCGGACTCAACCTGGGCCGCGGCACGCTGGACGCCCTGGTCACCGACTTGGGCGCCAAGACGCGCGCCGCCGCCGACCGGCTGGGCGAGGTGCGCGGCGCGCCCGCCCCGTTGGCCTTCGAGCGCCTGCGCGAGCAGCTGGCGGCGCAGGAGGTGGCGCTGGTCGGACCCACGGGGCAGGTCCTCGTCACCGCCAGCCGCAGCACGCTGGCGATGCTGCCCGAGCGGCCGAGCGCGGCGATGTTGCGCCAGGCCAGGAACCAGCGGGTGGTCAGCCAGATCGAGGGCCTGGACGACGAGCTGGCCCCGGGCGCCGAGCCCCACGCACGCGTGCGCGCGCTGGCGCGGCTGCCCTCGGCCGACATCCTGCTCGGCAGTGAAGAGCGCTACCTGTTCGTGTCGCAGCCGGTGCCGATCGCGGTGGCCCGCAACGCCTTGGCCGTGCAGGCCGCCTACCGCGAGTACCAGCAGCGTGCACTGGCGCGGGACGGCCTGCGCAAGATGTACATCGGCACCCTGACGCTGGCGCTGATCCTGGCCGTCTTCGGCGCCGTGCTGCTGGCTGCGTTGCTGGGCACGCGGCTGGCGCGGCCGCTGCTGCTGCTGGCCGAAGGCGTCAAGCAGGTGGCCGCGGGCGACCTGACGGCCAAACCCGTGTCGACCGCGGGCGACGAGATCGGTGGCCTGACGCGCAGCTTTGCCGACATGACCGAGCAGCTCGGTTACGCGCGCGAGCAGGTGCAGCGCGGCGTGGCCCAGCTCGAGAGCGCGCGCACGCACTTGCAGACGATTCTGGACAGCCTGACTGCGGGCGTCATCGTCTTTGACAGCCAGCGCCGCATCGACACCGTCAACCCCGGCGCGACGCGGATCCTGAAGCTACCGCTCTCGGCCTACCGCGGCCGCACGTTGGCCGATGTGCCGGGCCTGGAAGCCCTGGCGCTGTCGGTGTGGCAGCGCTTCGAGCTGCACCGTGCCAGCCCCGAAGCCGGCGAGCGCGACCACTGGCAGGACTCGTTCGAACTGGAACTGCCGGGCGCCGAGGCCCTGAGCCTGCTGCTGCGCGGCGCGACCCTGCCGCACGATGGCCGGTTGCTGGTCTTTGACGACATCACGGAGGTCGTGTCGGCGCAGCGCTCGGCGGCGTGGAGCGAGGTCGCCCGGCGCCTGGCCCATGAGATCAAGAACCCGCTGACCCCGATCCAGCTGTCGGCCGAGCGCATCGAGCACAAGCTCGCTGGCAAGTTGCAGCCCGACGACGCCAACCTGCTCACGCGCTCGGTGGCGACGATCGTGAACCAGGTGCAGGCCATGAAGCAGCTGGTCAACGAGTTCCGCGACTACGCGCGCCTGCCCGCGGCCAAGCTCGCGCCGCTGGACCTGAACGCCCTGGTGGTCGAGGTGCTGGTGCTCTACGGCGACGCCATCGAGCACGGCCGCCTGGTCTCGGCCTGCGCGAAGGACCTGCCCTGGATCGTGGGCGACGCCTCGCAGCTGCGCCAGGTGATCCACAACCTGGTGCAGAACGGGCTGGATGCGGTGGCCGAGCGCGAGGGCGGCCAGGTGCGGGTGAGTACCGAGCCGGTGCGCAACGAACAGGGGGAGGCGCGTGCAGTGCGTCTGGCCGTGCATGACAATGGCCCCGGGTTTTCCGACAAGGTCTTGAAGCGGGCATTCGAGCCCTACGTCACGACCAAGAGCAAGGGAACAGGGCTGGGCCTGGCGGTGGTCAAGAAGATTGCAGACGAACACGGCGCGCGCATTCGCATCGGCAATCGCGGCAGCAGCGAGGCCCAGGGCGCGGGCCTCGCGGGTGGTGCTCAGGTTTCGTTATCATTTTCCAACCTCGCCGCTGCGCCGAGCGTCGACCCCCAACAGCTTGCGGCACCGCAGGCGCAATGAGTTTTCATGGCCACCATTCTTGTAGTTGACGACGAACTCGGCATTCGCGCCCTGTTGTCGGAGATCCTTACCGACGAGGGCCACGCGGTCGAGCTGGCGGAGAACGCCGCACAGGCGCGCGCCGTGCGCGAGCGACTCAAGCCCGACCTGGTGCTGCTCGACATCTGGATGCCCGACGTCGACGGCATCTCGCTGCTCAAGGAGTGGGGCGCCAGCGGCCTGCTGACCATGCCGGTGATCATGATGAGCGGTCACGGCACCATCGACACGGCGGTCGAGGCCACCAAGTTCGGCGCCATGGCGTTTCTGGAAAAACCGATCACGCTGCAGAAGCTGTTGCGAGCCGTCGAGCAGGCGCTCACCAAGCCAGTGCTGGCCCGCGCAGCCAATGTGCCCCTGCAAGTGGCGGGTGGCGGTGCGGGCCTGGGCCTGGCAACACTCCAGGGCGCGTCGGTGACACCGATGCGCGCCGACGTCGGCTACCTGAATGACACCGTATCGCCGCTGGTGGGCCAGCATGTGCATGTCATGGCCCAGCCGACGGGCCCGCAAAGCGAGCAGAGCTTCGGGCTCGATCGCCCGCTGCGTGAAGCGCGCGATGCCTTCGAGAAGAGCTACTTCGAATTCCATCTGGCCAGGGAGAGCGGCTCCATGACGCGCGTGGCCGAGAAGACCGGGCTGGAGCGCACGCACCTGTACCGCAAGCTGAAGCAGCTGGGCGTGGACCTGACGCGCAACAAGCGCAGCGGCGGCGGCTGACAAGCACGCGCCAGGAATCGTGAGCCGAGCGTCGCCGCAGTACGGCCTGCGTCAGCAGGCCCGAGGCCACTGGCTATAATTCGCCTCCCTTACAGGCCAAGTAGCTCAGTTGGTAGAGCAGCGGATTGAAAATCCGCGTGTCGGTGGTTCGATTCCGCCCTTGGCCACCAATCAAATCAACGGCTTGGACCCACGGTCCAGGCCGTTTGTCATTGACGGCCCGCCGCGCTCACAGTGCGGCGAAGTACGCAGCCGCATCGCCGGCCGTAGAGATGCCGGCGCCATCGCGCCTGAGTACTTGATAGGGGCGACCGCCGTCACGCGAGCTTCGTTCCGCCAGCTCGGTCACCAGCAACGTCTTCCAGCCGACGTCCAGGCCGGGCATGCAGTCACTGCCTCGTCGCGTGGCGTCGATGAACGCGCCGAGCTCGGCGTCGTAGGCCTGGCCGTAGCGGGCGAAGAAATCGGGCTGCTCGTCGTCGGCGCGGCTCATGTCGAAGCTCAATGACTCGCGCAGCACGCCGCGCGGGCCGGCACCCTGG
>JANOPR010000239.1:0-3732 GCA_031421955.1 Burkholderiales bacterium | reverse complement strand
GTAGATCTCGCACAGCGCCGGGTCCTTCTCCTGGCAGTCGGCCAGCTTGCCGGGCAGGCCCATGCCGTCGAGCACGCCCTTGCGGCGCGTCATCTCGCGGGCCTTGCGGGCCGCCTCGCGGGCACGCGCGGCGTCGACGATCTTGCCGCAGATGATCTTCGCGTCGTTCGGGTTCTCCTGCAGGTAGTCGGCCAGCGCCTTGCTCACCACGTCTTCGACCGGCCCCCGCACCTCGCTGCTGACGAGCTTGTCTTTCGTCTGGCTGGAGAACTTCGGCTCGGGCACCTTGACCGAGAGCTCGCAGCACAGCCCTTCGCGCATGTCGTCGCCAGTGATTTCGACCTTGGCCTTCTTGGCCAGTTCGTTGTCGTCGATGTACTTGTTGATCACGCGCGTCATGCCCGCTCGCAGGCCGGTCAGGTGGGTGCCGCCGTCGCGCTGCGGTATGTTGTTGGTGAAGCAGAGCACGTTCTCGCTGTAGCCGTCGTTCCACTGCATCGCCACGTCGGTGGTGATGGTGGTGCCCTGGTCGCTGACCTTCTCGCCGATGGCGCCAAAGATCGTTGGGTGCAGCACCTTCTTGCCGGTGTTGATGAACTCGACGAAGCCTTTCACGCCGCCGGCAAATGCAAAGGTGTCTTCCTTGTTGTTGCGCTCGTCGACCAGGCGGATCTTGACGCCGTTGTTCAGGAAGCTCAGTTCGCGCAGCTTCTTGGCGATGATGTCGTAGTGAAAGTCGATGTTGGAGAAGATCTCCAGGTCGGGCAGAAAGTGCACCTCGGTGCCGCGCCGCTCGGTCTCGCCGGTGATTTTCATCGGGCTGACTGGGACCCCATTGCGCTGCTCGATCACGCGGTCCTGGGGCAGACCCTGGCGGAACTCCATGTAGTGCACCTTGCCGTCGCGGCGCACCGTCAGGCGCAGCCACTTGGACAGGCCGTTCACGCAGCTCACACCGACGCCGTGCAAACCTCCAGAGACCTTGTAGCTGTTCTGATTGAACTTGCCGCCCGCATGCAACTCGGTCAGCGCAATCTCGGCCGCACTGCGCCTGGGCTCATGCTTGTCGTCCATCTTCACGCCGGTGGGGATGCCGCGGCCGTTGTCGGTGACGCTGATCGAGTTGTCGGTATGGATAGTGACGACGATGTCGTCGCAATGTCCCGCTAGCGATTCGTCGATCGAGTTGTCGACGACCTCGAAGACCAGGTGATGCAGGCCAGTTCCGTCAGAGGTATCCCCGATGTACATGCCGGGTCGCTTGCGCACCGCCTCCAGCCCTTCGAGGATCTGGATTGAGCCCTCGCCATAGGCGTCGGAATGTTCTTGCGGGGTCGGTTGGGTTTCGCTCATCACTCGCTTCGTTGCATCTCAGAAAAGCCGAAGCGGGCTCTTCGCCCGCTCGGGTGTCCAGGGTCTGGCTTTCTCGCTAGATGCGCATCGGCATCACCACGTACTTGAATCCCGGCTGCTCTGGCAGGGTGAACAGTGCGCTCGAACTGGTGTCCTGCAGTTCGAGCTTGACCATCTCGACGCTGCTGTTGGTCAATGCGTCGATCAGGTAGGTGACGTTGAAGCCAATCTCGATCGAATCCCCCGCATAGTCAATCTCGAGTTCTTCCTTGGCCTCTTCCTGCTCGGCATTGGAAGAGGAAATGCGCAAGGTGCCGGGCTCGATGTTCACGCGCACTGCCTTGAATTTCTCGCTGGTCATGATCGCCGCTCGTTGCAGGCTTGCCAGCAGCGGAACACGGCCAAGCGTGACCGCATTCTTGTGGTTCTTGGGAACAACGCGGTTGTAGTCCGGGAACTTGCCTTCGACCAGTTTGGTCACGAACTCCATGCCCGAGAAAGCGAACTTCGCCTGGTTGCCGGCGAACCTCATCTCAATCGCCGTGTCTTCATCCTTCAGCAGACGTTGCAACTCGAGCACGGTCTTGCGCGGCTGGATCACCTCCTGCTTGGGCATGTCAACCTCGAGCGTGGCCTGGGCCAGCGCCAGACGGTGCCCGTCGGTGGCAACCAAGGTCAGCAATTTGCCTTCAGCAACGAAGAGGATGCCGTTGAGGTAGTAACGGATATCGTGCACCGCCATCGCAAAATGCACCTGATTTATCAGGGCACGAAGCGTCTTCTGTGGCACCGAAAACGCCTGGCCGAAGTCGACCGCTTCATTCACCAGCGGAAAGTCTTCTGACGGCAGCGTCTGCAAAGTAAATCGGCTCTTGCCGCCCTGCAAGGTCAGCTTGTTCTGGCTTGAAGAACTCAACGTGACCATCTGGTCAGCAGGCAGCGTGCGCAGGATGTCGATCAGCTTGCGCGCCCCCACGGTCGTCGTGAAACTCCCGCCGTCACCGCCGAGATCGGCCTTCGTTCGCACCTGGATTTCGAGATCGCTGGTCGTGAACTCCAGTTCGCCAGCGTTCTTGCGCAGCAGCACATTGGCCAGGATCGGCAAGGTGTGCCGGCGCTCAACGATGCCAGCCACTGCCTGCAAGGCGCCGAGCAGTTTTTCTTGCGCTGCTTTGAGCACGATCATGTTGTCTTCCTCTTTGGTTCCTGATCTTGTTGGTAGTGCTAGTAGAGGCCCACCAAATTTGTGGAGAAAGCCATTTTCACCCGTTCCATCAACCGCTTAGGTACCGATGAACCCTGTGCGCCGTAGTGCCTGAAGTGGTCTGACTCAGCGACAACAACTCTGCCGATTTGCATCGGCCTGTGGATGAAGGTGCACTTGTGCCAGAGTTGTCCCCACTGTTGCTACTTGACAGCACGGCAACTCTCAACCCTTCAGCGTTTGCTCGAGCACATGCAATTGCTGGTTGAGTTCAGTGTTCTTCTGTCGCTCGCCGCCGATCTTGCGCACCGCATGCAAGACCGTCGTGTGGTCGCGGCCGCCAAAGTTGTCGCCGATTTCCGGCAAGCTCTTTTGCGTCATCTCCTTGGCCAGATACATCGCAATCTGACGCGGCCGGGCAATGCTGGCGGGGCGCTTCTTGCTGTACATGTCGGCGACCTTGATCTTGTAGAAGTCAGCAACCGTTTTCTGGATATTCTCGATCGAGACCTGCCGGTTCTGGATCGACAAGAGATCCTTCAGCGCCTCACGCGCCAAGGCAATATTGATTTCCTTCTGCGAAAAGCGCGAATAGGCGAGCACCTTGCGCAGTGCTCCTTCGAGTTCGCGAACGTTGGCGCGCACGTTCTTGGCGACGAAGAAGGCGACGTCTTCAGGCATTGGCGACCCCTCCGCTTCGGACTTGCGAATCAAAATCGCCACGCGCATTTCCAGCTCAGGCGGCTCGATCGCCACCGTGAGGCCGGCGTCAAAGCGGCTGGTCAGGCGCTCGTCGATGTTGACCAGCCCCTTGGGGTAGGTGTCGCTGGTCATGATGATGTGCGCGCGCTTGGCCACCAGGGCCTCAAAGGCGTTGAAGAATTCCTCCTGCGTACGCTCCTTGCCGGCAAAGAACTGCACATCGTCGATCAACAACAGGTCCAGCGAGTGGTACTTGGCCTTCAACTCGTCGAAGGTCTTGCGCTGGTAGTTCTTGACGACGTCGCTGATGAACTGTTCGTCGTGCATGTAGAGGATGCGCGCGTTGGGTCGGTCGGCTTGCTGAGCGTTGCCTTCCGCGTGGATCAGGTGCGTCTTGCCCAGACCCACGCCGCCGTAGATGAACAGCGGGTTGTACATCTGACCCGGCGCGCCAGCCACATGCAACGCGGCGG
>JANOPR010000238.1:0-1902 GCA_031421955.1 Burkholderiales bacterium | reverse complement strand
GAACCGGGACCGCAGGCCGTGTGCCCGCACCCCCACGCTCTCAGATAGCGGGTGTCTACCCCAGCAACCGCCGTGGATCCGGCTCTGCCGGTCCACTGGCGGTGCCCCCTTGTGGGGGAGCGCCGAAGGCGCTACGGGGGTGGGTCAATCAATCAGCCTGTTTGCGCAAGAACGCCGGGATCTCGATCTCGTCCATGCCGTTGCTGGCCAGCGCATCGACCCTGGCGGCGGCCTGGGTGCGGCCGTGACGCCAGACGCTGGGCGTGCTCAGCTGGCTGTAGTCGGGTTGCGCCAGCGGCGTGCCGCCAAGCTGGCCGACCATCGTGTTCAGCACCGGCATGTTGTCGGTGCCGGTGCGCAGCGCGCTGGCGCTGTGCACCACCGTCATCGGCGTGTTCTGCTGCACGCGCTTGGCGGGCGACAGGCCGGTGGCGATGACGGTCACGCGCAACTGGTCACCCAGGCCTTCGTCGTAGGCGGTGCCGTAGATCACATGCGCATCTTCGGCGGCGTAGCGGCGGATGGTGTTCATCGCGTTGCGGCTCTCGCTGAGCTTGAAATTGCTCTTGCTCGCGGCAATCAGCACCAGCACGCCGCGCGCGCCCGACAGGTCGATGCCTTCGAGCAGCGGGCAGGCCACCGCCAGGTCGGCGGCCTTGGTGGCGCGGTCGGGCCCGGAAGCGGTTGCCGTGCCCATCATCGCCTTGCCCGGCTCGCTCATCACGGTCTTGACGTCTTCGAAGTCGACGTTGACCAGGCCCGGGATGTGGATGATGTCGCTGATGCCGCCCACGGCGTTGCGCAGCACGTCGTTGGCGTGGCCGAAGGCAGCCTCCTGCGTGACGTCGTCGCCCAGCACCTCGAGCAACTTCTCGTTGAGAATCACGATCAGCGAGTCGACGTTGGCCTCGAGCTCGGCCAGGCCGATGTCGGCCGCCTTCATGCGCCGGTTGCCTTCGAAGTCGAAGGGCTTGGTCACGACGCCGACGGTCAGGATGCCCATCTCCTTGGCCACGCGGGCGATCACGGGCGCCGCGCCGGTGCCGGTGCCGCCGCCCAAGCCGGCGGTGATGAACAGCATGTGCGCGCCGTCGATGGCCTCGCGGATGCGGTCGTGGGCCTCTTCGGCCGCTGCCTTGCCGGCCTCGGGTTTGGCGCCCGCGCCCAGCCCCGTGCTGCCGAGCTGCAGGATGTAGCTCGCATTGCTGCGGTTCAGGGCCTGTGCGTCGGTCTTGGCGCAGATGAACTCCACGCCTTGCACGTTGTTGGCGATCATGTGTTCGACCGCGTTGCCGCCGCCGCCGCCGACGCCGATGACCTTGATCCGGGTACCCAGGTCGAACTCTTCGATCATTTCAATCGCCATGGTGTCTCTCCTTCGTGTGAGTGCAGTTGCCGTCAATAAGACTTTTCATCGCTTCAGTTCAGGGCCTCGCCGGGCCCTTCGTTCGTCATCAAAAGTTCCCAAGGAACCAGTCGCGAGCGCGGCCGAGCACGGTCTTCACCGAGCCGGACTTGCCCGCCACCTTGTGCCCGCGCATGCGCGCCATGCGCGCCTCTTCAAGCAGACCCATCACGGTGGCCGACCGCGGGTTGGCCACCATGTCGAACAGCGCGCCGGCATAAAGGGGGTTGCCGCGCCGCACCGGCTTCAAAAAGATGTCTTCGCCCAGCTCGACCATTCCCGGCATCACCGCCGAGCCGCCGCAGATCACGATCCCCGAGGACAGCAGCTCCTCGTAGCCCGAGTCGCGGATGACCTGGTGCACGAGCGAGAAGATCTCTTCGATGCGCGGCTCGATCACGCCGGCCAGCGCCTGGCGCGAGAGCAGTCGCGGCGGGCGGTCGCCCAGGCCGGGCACCTCGAGGTTCTCGCTCGGGTCGGCGTGCAATTGCTTGGCC
>JANOPR010000237.1:0-9648 GCA_031421955.1 Burkholderiales bacterium | reverse complement strand
GTCACCGGCTGCGGCATCGCCACGGCGGTGGCCATGTGGTTCCAGGTGCTCGTGGCCTGGCAGGTGATCAGACGTGATCGGTTCTACACGCCCTTCGCGTTGTTCGGCCGCGGCCTGCATCCGCCGCACTGGCCTGCACTGTGGGCGCAGATCAAGCTGGGCGTACCGATGGGCGCCTCGATCATGGTCGAGGTCACCGGCTTCACCTTCATGGCCTTCTTTATCTCGCGCATCGGCGCCACCGCGGTGGCAGGGCACCAGATCGCGGCCAACATGGTCACGCTGCTGTTCATGGTGCCGCTGTCGGTGGCCAGTGCCACCACCACGCTGGTGGCGCAGAGCATCGGCGCGGGTGACCTGCGCGATGCGCGGCGCATGGGCTGGCACGGCATGAAGTTCGCGGCGCTGACTGCCTTGCTGCTCGGCGGCGTGGTGTTCTTCGCCCGCGAAGGCGTGGTGCGCGTGTACACCGACAACGAGGTCATCGTGGCCGCAGCGCTGCCCCTGTTGGCCTGGGTGGCGCTGTTCCACTTCGTCGATGCGATGCAGATCACGGCCTCGTTCGTGCTGCGCGCCTGGCGCATCGCCACCGTGCCGCTGTTCATCTATGCCAGCTCGATCTGGGGCATCGGCATCGGCGGCGGCTATGTGCTGGCCTTCAACGTCGGCGGCGCCATTGCGCCGGCGCTGCACGGCGCGCGCGGCTACTGGATCGCCTCGACCGCCGGCTTGGCCGCCGCGGCGCTGGGCCTGACGCTGTTTCTGGCGTGGGTGCTGCGCCGGCAGCGCCACTAGGCGGGACGCGGGCCGCGCCAACGCCCCCTGCGGTGAGTTACTTCAGCTGCGACAGTTGCACGGCCGGGCTCGTGCCTTGGTCGCGATCGCCGCGGCGCTGCTTTGCCAACAGCGGCTTGCCGCTCATGTCGGCCCACTTGCTGTAGTGCGGCAACTCACCGAGGCCATCGTCGAGCGACTGACCGACCAGCGTCTTACCGCTCATGTCGACCCACTTGCTGAAATGCGCCAGTTCGCCGAGGCCACTGTCGAGCTTCTCGCCGGCCGGCCGGGTCTTGGCAGTGTTGTATTCCGCAGCCGTGGCGGTGGTGGTCAACGCGCACATTGAGGCCACCAGGGCGGCCATCACGGACAGAGAATTGAGTTTATGCATTGTAGTTACTCCGAGGGGTTGTCGATGGCGCTCGCCAAGCTCGTATCTGTTGACGTCGAGCACTGGATGGCTGCACTTTACGAAGCGCGCACGCCGGCATCCAGGCAATAGCGCACGCCAAAGCCTTCCCGCGGTTACCCGCGCGAACATTTAGTGACACCTTGCCGGTCTTGCCGGGCCGCGGCGCGGGCTATGCCTGCGGCAGGCTGAGCACGAAGCAGCTGCCGCCGCCTTCGCTTGGGTCACGCGCCTCGCAGCGCACCGCGCCGCCATGTCGCTGCGCAATCTGCTTCACGAGCGCCAGTCCCAGGCCGACGCCGCCCTCGCGCTCGGCATGGCCGGGCATACGAAAGAAGGGCTCGAAGATGCGCTCTCGCAATGCCTCGGGCACGCCGGGGCCGCGGTCGCACACGCGCAACTCGACTTGCGCGCCGGCCGCAGTGCCGGCGCTCAGCGTGATCGCCTCGCCGGCCTGGCTGGCGCCATAGCGGCGCGCGTTTTCCAGCAAGTTGCGCAACGCGCGACGCAACAGGCGCTCGTCGCCCTGAACCATCAGCGTGGGCTGCGCCGCCTGCAGCTCGGCGCCGACTTGAGCCGCCTCCTCGGCTGCGATCGGGATCAGATCGACAGCCTGGTGCGCCGGCGTGCTGGCCTGGGCATCCAGGCGGCTGGCAAGCAGCACTTCTTCGACCAGCGCGTCGAGCTCACCGATGTTGGTGCGGATCTCGCATTTCAACTTTTCGCGCGACGCACCCTCAGGCGAGTCTTCGAGCAGCGACACCGCCATCTTCAGCCGCGCCAGCGGCGAGCGCAGTTCGTGGCTGGCGTTGGCCAGCAGCGATTGGTGCGAGCGCACCAGCGCCTCGATGCGCTGTGCGGCCTGGTTGAAGCTGGCACCCAGCGCGGCCACCTCGTCGCGGCCCGAGGCGTCGACGCGCTGGCCGAGCTCGCCGGCACCGAAGCGCTCGACGCCGGCCTTCAGGCTCTCGAGCCGGCGCGTCAGCCGCCGCACCACCGGGTAGGCCCCTGCCGCCACGGCAATGAACAACAGCACCAGGATCACGACCAGCCCGGCGCCGCGCAGCCACGGCGGCAGCAGCGACTGCGCCGACAACCCGCCCGCACCCTCACCGCGCATCGCCGCGCCGGGTCGCATCGAGCCATCTGCTCGCATCCCGCCCCCGGCGCGCAGGCCCGGCCCGCGCAATATCCACAGCGTGCGGCCATCGTCCAGGCGCACCGCCATGCCACGGGCCGAGCCTGGCATCTCGGCCGTCCGGCGCAGATACGTCTCGCTGGCGCCGATGCGCTGGCCCTGCGCATCGTCCAGCGCCAACGGCAGGCGCAATCGCTGCGACCAGTCCTGCAGGCCCTGCGCCTGCTGCTCGGGCTCGGCATCGGCCGGCGGCAGAGAGCGCTGGATCAGGTCGGCCCAGGCGCCGATGCGCTCGCTGGCCTGGGCGTCGAAGCGGCTGCGTTCGGCCGCCACCTCGCGCTGGAACAACCAGGCCGAGCTGGTGGCAAACAGCGCCAGCGCCACCACCACCGTCAGGTAGATGCGCAGGTAGAGCGATTTCACGCGTCGCTGCCCACGTCCTGGCGCTTGGCGAACAGGTAGCCCACGCCGCGCACGGTGAGCACGCGCTGCGGGTTCTTCGGGTCGTCCTCGATGGCCGCGCGGATGCGCGAGATGTGCACATCGATCGAACGGTCGAAGGCTTCCATCGGGTGGCCGCGCAAGGCGTCCATGATCTGGTCTCGCGAGAGAACGCGGCCCGGAGCCTGCGCCATCACGGCAAGCAACTCGAACTGGTGCGTGGTGAGTTCGCAGGTCTTGGCGTCGATGCGCGCCTGGCGCGCCCCGAGGTCGACTTCGAGGCGGCCGAAGCGCAGCACTTCATCCGCCGCGGCTTCGGGCTGGGCGCGGCGCAGCAGGGCCTTGACGCGGGCCAGCAGCTCGCGCGGCTCGAAAGGCTTGCCCAGGTAGTCGTCGGCGCCGAGTTCGAGGCCGACGATGCGGTCCAGCGGCTCACCGCGCGCCGTGAGCATCAGCAGCGGCAGGCGGCGCGTGCGTGCATCGGCGCGCAATTCGCGCGTGAGATCCAGGCCATCGCCATCGGGCAGCATCAGGTCCAGCAGCAGGGCGTCATAGGTGCCCGCGCGCAACCGCTCACGGCCGGCGGCCAGCGAGCCCGCCGTGTCGACCTCGAAACCGGCATTGCGCAGGTAGTCGCCGACCATGGCGGTGAGGCGCGCGTCGTCGTCGATCAGCAGCAGGCGCTGGGTGGTGGCCATCGGGCTTGGGCTCGAAGAGTGCGAAGAAAAAAGCCCCGGCGAGTCGCCTCGTCGGGGCACGCTCCTGTAAAGCATAAGCGAGCGGCTGGGCTGACCCCGGGGGCCGCCGAATTCAGGTCAATGCTTGGCCGGGGCGCCCTCGAGCGCGCGGCGTTCCTGCATGTGCCGCTGCATCATGTCGCGGCGCGACGCCATGCGCTCGGCGAGCTGCTTGCGCTGCTCGGGCGTGAGCACGCGGCTGACCTCGATCATGGTCTGCATCCGGCTACGCGAGGCCTGGTCATGCTGGCGCATCATCTGCTGGCGCAGCGCTTCGGCCGCGTTGGCGTCGACGGTCGGCTGCGTGAACAGCTTCATGCCCTGCTCGCGCAATGCACGTCCCGACTCGTGCTGGGCCTTCATGTCCGCGCGGGCCCGATCGGTGATTTGCTTGACCTGCGCGCGCTGCTCGGCGGTGGCGTTGACGCTGTCGAGCATGCGCTCGGCCATGCGGCCTTCCATCATGCCCATGCCAGGGCCAGCGTGGTCGCCGTGGCGTCCGGGCCCGCCCTGAGCCCAGGCCGACAGTGCAACCGAGCCGAGGACGGCGACCAGCACCGCGCCGCCGACCAGGCGAGCGGGACTGAAGGTCGAGCGAGTGTTTGTGGTCATGGCGTGGTTCCCAGGTAAGTGACGATGACCCAAGAATGCGCGCGCCGGGTGAGCGGCTGACCTCTGGCCGGTAAAGCTGCGTAAACCGCCCGGAGGCGATCGGCGCTCAGGGCTGCCTGGGCTCGATACGGTTCAAGGTGCGGCGCAGCGCGAACTCGGGGTTGCCGCTGTTGAGTTCGAGGCGCAGCAGCACGCCGCTCTTGCGGTCGACGACCATCACGCCATCCAGGCGCGTCGCGCGCTCGCCCACCGGCGCGTCACCGAAGAGCTCGACCACCGCCGCATCGAAGGGCCGCCCAAGCGACGTCTGCACGCCGATGGCGATGACCTGGCCGCGCAGGCGGCCGGTACCGCCGCCTGTGCCGCTGACAAGGTCACCCGTGAGCACATCGCCCAGCTTCAACTCGGGCTGCAGCAGGCGCTTCCAGTGCACCCATCCGCTGCCCTCTGGCATTTGCGGCAGGTTGCCCCAGGGATCCTGGCGCCAGCGAAACGGCAGTGCCGCGCCCGCCTGGTCGGGTACGAATTCGAGCTCATCGCGTCGCAGCGTTTGTACGCGCAGGCCGAGCACCCGGGCCGGGCCGCCCGCAGCGGCGCGCTCTTCGTACACCAGGCGTTCGCCCAGTGCGATCGGCAATGCCGCTACCTTGGCCGGATCCAGCAGCTCGGGCGCCGGCGGGCAGCGCCGCTGGGCCTGCGCCGCGCGCAGTGCCTCGTCGCGGCCTCTGAGCTCGGCCAGGGACACCGAGTCGGGCCCGCTCGGGCGCATCGCCAGCAAAGCCGGCCAGAACACGGTCACGCCCAGGCCCAGCGCAATGATGTTATTGCCCGAACGTTCGTCGACGTCGTAGGCGACGCGCGCTGCACGTTGGCGTACGCGATCGGCCTCGTCGTAGAGCGCGTCGCAGCTCCAGTTGGTGAACAGGCCCGGGTCGATGGCCAGCGGCTGCACGTCGATCGAGCGCGTCGTACACGCCCCCAGCAGAGCCAGGGGCACCAGCGCGGCGAGCAGACGGGGGCGGACGGGCATGGCAGCGATTCTGCCGTGCATTTGCCACCCCCCGGGCTGGGGCGCGTTCGGCGTGCCGGGCGTGCGCGGGGGACGGCATACTGTGGCCGTGCCGCTCGCCCACATTGCCGTCCTCGATGACGAGACCGACATCACCGCATTGCTCGGGAACTACCTGCGCAGCCACGGCTATCGCGTCAGTGAGCTGCACAAGGGCGCCGAGTTGATGGCGTTGATGGAGAGCGACGCGCCGGCGTTGTTGCTGCTCGACCTCGGCCTGCGCGGCGAAGACGGCCTGAGCATCGCGCGCCGCCTGCGCGAGCGCGGCGCGGCCGAGGCGCTCGGGTTGATCATCGTCAGCGGCCGCGGCGATGCGGTCGACCGCGTGGTCGGCCAGGAAATCGGCGCTGACGACTACATCACCAAGCCGTTCGACCTGCGCGAGCTGCTGGCTCGGGTGAAGGCTGTGTTGCGCCGCATCGAGGGCAGCGGCTCAGCCGGCACCGGCGAGCAAGTCAATGCCGCCAATCACAGTGCTCACGACTGCCTGTGCTTTGCCGGCTTCACACTTGAACGTGGCGCCCGTCGCCTGCTCGGGCCCCAGGGCAATGAAGTGGCGCTGACCAGCGGCGAGTTCGACTTGCTGGCAATGTTTACGTCGCACCCGGGCCGCGTGCTGTCGCGCGACTTCCTGCTCGAGCACACGCGTGGGCGCCAGGCAGCGCCGTTCGATCGCACGATCGACGTGCAGGTTGGCCGCCTGCGCAAGAAGCTCGCCGATGACGCGCAGGAGCCGCGAATCCTGAAGGCCGTGCGCGGTGCAGGCTACATCCTGGTGGCCGCCGTCACCGCGGCATGAGTGCAGCGGACCTTTGCCAGAGCGAGTACCACGGTGCGCAGCACGCAGCACACCGCGCGCAGGTAGCCTGATGAGCGCACATTCTCTGCCCGACGACTCGGCGGTCTTTCGCGGCGTCTTCGACGCCTACCCCGATGGCGTGTTGCTGGTCGATGCGCAGGGACGCATCGTGTTGGCCAACGCGGCGGTGACGCAACTGCTCGGCTACCCGCCCTCGTCGCTCGAAGGCGTGTCGGTCGATACCCTGGTGCCCGACAGCGTGGCGCCACGCCATGCCGCGCACCGGAGCAGCTATGCGCGGGCCCCCAAGACCAGGCCGATGGGCACGGACCTCGAACTGATGGCCAAACGCGCCGACGGCAGCGAGGTGATGGTCGAGATTGCGCTGAGCCCGCTGCGCATGGGTCGCGGCGATGCCGCAATCAGCTATGTGGTGGCCTCGATCCGCGGCATCGCCGAGTATCCCCGCGTCAAGCGTGCAATGCGGCGCGCACATTACAACGAGTACCTGGTCCTGCTCGGGCGCGTCGTGGTGGACACGCTCGACCCCGACGAGTTGCTGCAGCGCATGCCCGCCGCGGTGCGCGAGGCCCTCGCGGCCGAATCGGTGTCGGTGATGCTGCTCACACCCAACCAGCGTGAATTGCGCCTGGCCAGCTACAGCGGCGCGCAGGCCGATCGGGCCGACCTGTTGGCCCGTCCGAACCGGCCCGCCCTGGCAGCGGCCCATGTGGTGGCCCACGGGACGCCGCTGATCGTCAGCGACTTCGCACGCGAAGACCGCTTCGACGTGCCGGCGCACCTGCGTGAGGCCGGCGCCATGAGCGGCGTGGCCATGCCCTTGATCGACCGCGGCAAGGTCTTCGGGGTGCTTGGCGCCTGGTCCAGCCAACTGAGCCAATTCGGCGACGATGAGGTGGCTTTCCTGGAAGCCCTCGCCACGCTGCTGTCGACCACGCTGCAGCGCGCCCAGGCCGAAGCCCAGGCGCGCCACGCGCAGCGCCTGGAAACCGTGGGCCAGCTTACCGGTGGCGTGGCGCACGATTTCAACAACCTGCTGATGGTGATCCAGGGCAACCTGCAGATGCTCGCCGACCAGCCGGCGGTGCGCGAGGACGCACCCTTGCGCCAGATGGTGGCCGCGGCCTCGCGCGCGGGCCAACGCGGTGCCGAGCTGACCGACAAACTGCTGACCTTCGCGCGGCGCCAGGCCCTCGAGCCCGAGCCGGTGGACCCGATCGCACTGCTGCATGCCTTGGCCGACATGCTGCGCCGCACGCTGGGTGAAAACATACGCGTCGCCGTGCATGCGCCAGCTGCCTGCCCGCGCTGCCTGGTCGACGCGGTGCAGCTCGAATCGGCGCTGCTCAATGTCGCCGTCAACGCGCGCGATGCGATGCCGCGCGGCGGCGATCTGGTGTTGCGCTGCGGCGCCGGCCAAGCGCCCGACGACGAGGACGCCGACAGCCAACCCGGCGCGCTCGCTGCTGACCGTGGTGACGGGCCTGCCCCCCAGGAATGGGTGTGGCTGAGTGTCCAGGACAACGGCAGCGGCATGAGCGAGGACGTGCGCGACCGCGCGTTCGAACCCTTCTTCACCACCAAGGAGCCCGGCCGCGGTACCGGCCTGGGTCTGTCGACCGTGTATGGCTTCCTCAAGCAGTCGCGCGGCTACGTCGAACTCGCCAGCGCGCCGGGTGCCGGCACCACGGTGACGATGTACCTGCCGGCGCTGAACGGCGACGACGTCGACGACGGCGCCGCGGGCGCTGCTGGCGCGCGCGTCGATGCGGCGGTGCCGCCCGGCCTGCGTGTGCTGCTGGTGGAAGACGACCCCGAGGTCCGCAACGTCGCGGAGACCTTCCTGAAGTCGATGAAGTGCAAGGTCGTGGCGTGCGCAAGTGCCGAGGCTGCGCTGGCCAAACTCGGCAAGGACGGCAAGTTCTCGCTGTTGTTCAGCGACATCATGCTCGGCGCCGGCATGGACGGTCACGCGTTGGCGCAGCGCGTGACCACGCAGTACCCGGACATGCCGATATTGCTGACCTCGGGCTACTCGGGCCCGCAGCCCGCGCACAGCGTCAGCAACGTGGAGCTGCGCGTACCGACATTGAGGAAACCCTACTCACGCGAAGCGCTGGCACAGGCCATCGCGCAATGCCTGCTGGAGTACGCGGGCTGAACTTAGGCCCGGTGTGTTCGTCGATCGAGCGGGGCATTGCATGCGCGATGCATTGGCCGCACCATTGCCCTGTACATCCGTCATGAAGACACCGCTTGCCAACCGCACGATTGCCGGCCGCGCGCTGGCGCTGGATCTGATGCGCATGGCGTTTGCCGGGCCGGTGGTCGTGCTGGCCCTGCCGCGAGGCGGCGTGCCGATCGGCGCCGAGGTCGCTCGGGCGTTGGGCGCGCCGCTGGATCTGCTGCTGGTGCGCAAGATCGGCGCGCCGTCGCAGAGCGAACTGGCAGTCGCGGCCGTGGTCGATGGCCAGCCGCCCGACATCGTGGTCGACGCCGAGACGATGGCAGCCACCGGCGTCGACGACGCCTACGTCCAGACGCAAGCCAAGCATGAGTTGCGCGAGATCGAACGTCGGCGCAGCGCCTACCTGCGCGGCCGCGCGCCGGTGCCGGTCGATGGCGCGACGGTCATCGTCGTCGACGACGGCATCGCCACCGGCACCACGGTGCGGGCCGCGCTGAAGGCGTTGCGCCGGCGCAATCCGGCGCGCCTGGTGTTGGCGGTGCCGGTGGCGCCGAGCGACACACTGGCGCTGCTGCGCGCCGAGGTCGACGACATCGTCTGCCTGGCCCAGCCGTACCCGTTCCATGCCATCGGCCTGCACTACGTCGACTTCCACCAGGTCAGCGACGACGAGGTGCTGGCTGCGCTGGACGCCGCGAACGCCGTGCGGCCACCCTGACGGCAGCGCGCGAGGGGCGACCGGGGGGGGTGCGGCCCGTTGTGGCCGTACGATTGCGGCCACCCGTCCTGCTGCAAACACCACCATGAGCCTTGCTACGCCCCGCATCCCTGGCCGCCGCTTCCTGCACTCCCCTGGGCCGACGCCGCTGCCCGACGCTGTGCTGCACGCAATGAGCGCGCAGCCGATGGACATGGGCGACCCGCGCCTGGACGCCAACATCGCCGCTTGTGAGCAGGGCTTGAAGCGGCTGCTGCAGACCGATGCCAGCGACGTCTTCATCTATGCCGCCAACGGCCATGGCATCTGGGAAGCCGTGGTCGAGAACCTGGCCGACGCGGGTGAAGCGGTGCTGGTGCCCGGCACCGGGCACTTCAGCCAGTCGTGGGCCGAGCAGACCGAGGCCCTGGGCCGTCGCGTGGTGCGCACGCCCTGGCGCGAAGGCTGGCCGATTGATGCCGCGGCCGTCGAGCAGGCGCTGCGCGAGGACCAGGCCCGCACGATCAAGGCTGTGTTTGCCGTGCACACCGACACCGCCAGCGGCGTGACCACCGACCTGAGCGCCCTGCGCCACGCGATCGATGCGGCCGGCCACCCGGCCCTGCTGGTGGCCGACGTGGTGGCCTCGCTGGGCGCCGCGCCGTTCGCGATGGACGCGTTGGGGGTGGACGTGGCGCTGGGCGCGTCGCAGAAGGGCCTGATGTGCCCGCCCGGCGTGGCCTTCGTGGCCGTCAACGCC
>JANOPR010000236.1:0-2835 GCA_031421955.1 Burkholderiales bacterium | reverse complement strand
CAGGGGTCGAATGTCAGCTCGTCGGCATCGATGGACAAGCCAAAGATCGATTCGATCGCTGCGCGGTGCATCCAGGCCGCAGCGCCCGTGTACCAGCTCCACCCACCGCGGCCGACATAGGGCGGCTGCGTGTACACATCGCCCGCCATCACATACGGCTCGATGGCGTAGACCGCCCCCTGCGTGGCGTGCTGCGCATGGTGCGCGGGGCTCAGGTAGCCGAAGTAGCGGTAGACGCTGTCACGGTTGTCGAGTGCCAGTGCCTGCGCACGCGCGTACGCGGCCTGCGCCATCAGTGCCCACACCCCGCCATGCGAGTACTGGCCGCCGTTTTCGCGCACGCCCGGCGGGTAGGCCTGGATGTAGCCCGCGCTCGGCACCGCACTCACGAACGGCGGGTCGAGCAGACGGATCAGGCCGGCCTCGCGATCGACCAGATGCTCTTCCACTGCGGCCAGCGCGAGGCGCTGCAAGGCCGGCGGCGTGGCACCGGACAGCACCGACCAGGCCTGCGCGATCAGGTCGATGCGGGCCTCGGGGTTGGTGTGCGAGCCCAGCGGCGTGCCATCGTCGAAGAAGGCGCGCTTGAACCACTGGCCGTCCCAGGCCGCGCCGTTCAAGGCCTGCGTCCAGCCCTGCCTGGCTTGCTGCCAACGCTGCGCGCGCGCCGTGTCGCCACGCGCGTGCGCCAGCGGCGCGAAGTCGGCGACCACACGGCACAGGAACCAGCCCAGCCAGACCGATTCGCCGCGGCCTTCGATGCCGACGCGGTTCATGCCGTCGTTCCAGTCGCCGCTGCCCATCAGCGGCAGGCCGTGCGCTCCCACGCGAAGGCTGCGGTCGATGGTGCGCGCAGCATGCTCGTACACGCTGGCCTCCTCGCTGCTGATGCCCGGCGCGTAGTACGCGTCCTCGGCACCGTCGGGAATCTCCGCGCCGTCGAGGAAGGGCACGCGCTGCTCGAGCAGGGTGGCGTCGCCGGTGGCACGCAGGTAGTGCACGCAGGCGTGCGGCAGCCACAGCAGGTCGTCGGAGAAATGCGTGCGCACGCCCGCACCGCCCGGGCTGTGCCACCAATGCTGCACATCGCCCTCGGGGAACTGGCGCGAGGCGGCAAGCACGATCTGCTCGCGCAACATGTCCGGCGCGGCCCAGGCCAGCGCCATCGCGTCCTGCAACTGGTCGCGAAAACCGGTGGCGCCGCCCGCCTGGTAGAAGCCCGCCTTGGCCCAGAGGCGGCACGACAGGGTCTGGTACAGCAGCCAGCGGTTGACCATCGCATCGAACAGCGGGTCGGGTGTCTGCACCACGGTCGCGCCGAGCAAGCGGTCCCAATGGCGACGCACGTCGGCGCTGCGCTCCGTGGCCGAAATGGTGGCGGCCACCGCGGCGAGCTGGCGTGCCGCGTCGGGGCTGTCGGCGTAGCCGAGCAGGAACACGCGCTCGGCGCTCTCGCCGGCCGCCACCGTCAGCTTGGTCGACAGCGCCGCGCAGGGGTCCAGGCCACTGCCGCTGCGCTGGCCGAAATGGTCGGGCAGCACCAGACCGCCGCGGGCGTCGAAGCATTCGCGCCGGTCGCAGGTCCAGTCTTCCGTTTCTTCCGCGCCGCCGGCGATGGCCAGGAAGGCGGTGCCGTCGCCGAAGCCGGCCGAGCGGTCGCGTTGCGTGCACAGCAGCGCCGTGAGCTTGTGTGCGGGGAGGCGCTGGCGGTGCAGCGCCGTGTGCACCGTGCTGCGGTCGCTGCGGTTTGCGCCCATCATCCACTCGGCGATGCCGACCGCACGCCAGTGCAACGTGCGCGCGCTGCGGTTGGCGACGTGCAGCCAGATCTGCTTGACTGAAGTTGCGGCGTCGACGCACCAGGTCACGGTGACGTCGACCTCGCCGCGGCGGTGGCGGATGCTGCTGCTGCCCTGGCCATGCGTGACCTGGTAGCTCCCAGCCTCGTCGCCGCCGTCGGCCGCCGCCCCCCAGGCCGAGGGCGTCACGCTCCAGGCCTGCCGACTCCTGCGGTCCTGCAGCAGGAACCATTCGGCAGGAGGGTCGGCCACCGGGTCGTTGGACCACGCGGTGAGCTGGTTCAGCCGGCTATTGCGGGCCCAGGTGTAGCCGCCGCCGGCTTCCGACAACTGCGTGCCGAAGCCGGCGTTGGCCATCACGTTGACCCAGGGCCGGCCTGGCCGCAAGGCGTTGCCAACCTCGAAGCTGAATTCGCCGGTCTGCGGCAGGAACGCGCCGACGGGTGCCGGCACCGCAGTCGTGGCCACCGCGGCCAGCGCCACGGCTGCGGTGGAGGTGTCGTGGCGCAACTCGAAGGCTTCTTCATGCAACTCGCACCACTCCTGCACGTGGTGCGGCAGCGGGCGGCCATCGGCGCGCAGGCGCACGCGGGCCAGGCATTGCAGGGTGCTCAACTCGTCGGCCGACAACTCGTCGGCGCGCAGCACATGCAGGCCCGTGGTGGACGGGGCGTGCAGGCCGGCGTCGGCCCCACCGTCGACACCATGGCGCTCGCGCAGCGCGGCGATCTCCCGTTGCAGCGCCATCTCGTAGGAGGGTGGCTCGGCGTTCACCACCACCAGGTCGCAGGCCACGCCGCCCCAGGCCCAAAGGCGCAGCGCCTGGGCCAGCGAGCGCAGCAGGCCCAGGCCCTGGGTCACGCCGGCCGAGACCAGGATGATCGGCCGGTCGCCCGAAATGCCGAAGCGCCAGAGCAGGCGCTTGTCGCAGGCCGCGGCCACGGCGTCGCCGGGACGCGGCGAGCGCCGCCGATCGGGGCGCGTCAGGCTAAGCACCAGGGCGGTGGTCAGGCTCTGGATCGCGGCGAAGTTCTCG
>JANOPR010000235.1:0-4227 GCA_031421955.1 Burkholderiales bacterium | reverse complement strand
GCGTCGCGCCTGGCACGGCCAATGGCGCCATGCGCTGGTGGTGGCTGCGCTGGGGCCGCTGGCCTATGTGCTGGTGCTGTATGCGGTGACGATGGCGCCGCTGTCGCATGTGGCGCCGGCGCGCGAGGTGTCGATGCTGTTCGCCGCGCTGATCGGCGGGCGGCTGCTGGGTGAGGGCGACCGCGGGCTGCGCCTCGTCGGTGCAACCTGCATTGCCGCGGGCGTGATCACGCTGGCGTGCACCTGACCTGGCGCGCCGAGTCGGCACAATCCCAGCATGGATTCCCTGTCGCAGATCGCCCTGGGTGCCGCCGTCGGCATGGCCACCATGGGCCGCCGCACCGCAGTCTGGAAGGCCGCGATGTGGGGTGCGGTGGCTGGCACGTTGCCCGACCTCGATGTGCTGATCGACCACGGCGACCCGATCCGCAACATGGTGGAGCACCGCGCCCAGACCCACGCGCTGTTCTGGCTCAGCCTCTTTTCGCTGCCGCTGGCGGCGGTGGTGGCGCGCCTGCACGGCGAGTGGGCGCAGTGGCGCCGCTGGTGGCTGGCAATCTGGCTGGTGCTGGTGACGCACCCGCTGCTGGACGCGATGACGGTCTACGGCACCCAACTGGGCTTGCCGTTCACGGACCGTCCGTTCGGTGTCGGCAGCGTCTTCATCATCGACCCGCTGTACACGTTGCCGCTGCTGGTCGGCGCGGTGTGGGCGTTGGCTGAACGTGGCCGCGCGCGCGGCCTGCTCGTCAACGTAGCAGGCCTGGCGCTGAGCACGGCCTACCTGGCCTGGGGCGTGGCGGCACAACAGCACGTGACCCGCGTCGCCGCGGCTTCGCTGTCCGAACAGGGCATCTCCACCGAGCGCTTGCTGGTCACGCCGGCGCCATTCAACAGCCTGTTGTGGCGCGTGGTGGCGGTCACGCGTGACGACTACCGGGAGGGCTTCTACTCCTTGCTCGATGACACGCCGCATATCGTCTTCGATCGATTCGATCGCGGCGCCGCGCTCGCAGCCGAACTGCGTGCGGTCGAGGGTGTACAGCGCATCGCCGCCTTCAGCAACGGCTTCTACAAGCTGCGCCAGGACGGCAATCGGGTGCTGATCAGCGACCTGCGCATGGGCCAGGAGCCGAGCTATGTCTTCACCTTCGCAGTCGCCGAGCGCCACAGCGCGGCGGTGCCGCTAGCCACGCCAGAGCAGGTCGGCACTCGGATCGACCTCGCGCGAGGCCTGCCCTGGCTGTGGCGGCGCATGGGGGGCGAGCCGCTCCCGCCGCCGCGCTGACGCTAATTGCGCGTCAACACGAGCGCCAACTCGGTCCATCCGGCCGGGTGCGGCACGCGCTCATAGGGTGGTGTGGGCCAGGTCCAACGCCTCGCGGGCAGCAGGGCGCGCAGCATTTGAATGTCCATGTGGTACGGCGGGCCCTCGATGCGTCCTTCGGCAGCACCCGCGCGCAGGCACTGCATGGCCAGCAGCAGCAGGCGCCCGCCTGGCCGCAGCCAGCGCTGCAATTGGTCGGCGTAGGCGATCCAGTGGTCCGGGTGCAGGGCGCACCAGCAGGTCTGTTCGTAGACCGCGTCGAGCGGCAGCGCGGGCTGCCACTCGAGCACGTCGGCCTGCACCACCATTGCCTTCGCGCCCGCCGCGGCTACCCGGTCGCGCGTCAGCGTCACCGCGGCCAGGGCATAGTCGATCGCGATGACCGCGCAACCGTGTCGCGCCAGCGCCAGCACGTCATGGCCGCTGCCGCAGCCGGCCACGGCGATGGATTGCCCGGGCTGAATGCTGTCGTTGTCGAGCCAGCGCGCGAGCTGCGGGCTGGCGCCGCTTCGATCCCACGGCGTCTGCCCACGCTCGAACCGCTGTTGCCAGAAGTCGCGGTCGGGTCCGTGCATGGAAGGATTCTCGCGCGACAAAGGCCGTCGCCGCAGGCCAGTGCCGGGCCGCTCCCAAGCGGCCTGCGCTCCCCTCGGGGGGCGCGAGCGAAGCGAGCTTGGGGCCGTCAATTCAGCGGCCGAACAGGCCCTTGATCACGCCGCCCACACCCTCGACCACCCCGCCGATGCTGACGCCGAGCTTTTCCGCCAGACCAACGGCAAAGCGCGCGGCAAAAAGCTCGTTGACAGAGAACTTCGGGTCGTCGACGCGGCCTTCGAGCGCGAACGCAAGTTCGATGCGGCCGTCGCGGCTCATCGCTGTCAGTACCGCCTGGCGGGGTACGCCGGCGAAGGTGCCGAGCACGCCGCCGCCGCTGGAAAGATCGAGGTCGGTCAGCGTGAGCCGGCCGGGTGCACTCAGGCGCTGCGCCTTGACCGTGGCCTCCAGCGCCAGGTCGAGCGTGCCGCGACGCACCGTCGATTCGTTGGCCCGCAGCAGGTAGGGCGACAACGCGACCAGGTCCACGCCCTTGACCTTCAGGGCCAGGTCGGCATCGCGTGTGGCTGGGGTCAGGCGACCTTCCAGAGTCAGCGTGCCCTGGCGCTGCGGCCCTCTGAGCGTGGCGTGCAGGGACACGGAGACGCGTTCGTCGAGGGCCGGCAAGGCCAACGGGCCGATGTCGGCGCGCAGTGGCTGCAGTCGAATGCGATGCGGCGGCGTCGCCACACTGGCATCGAAGAGGTCGATCGTCACGTCGCGCACGTGCAACTCGCCGATGCGCACCATGGTGTGTGCACCGGACTGCCCGGCGGGCTTTTGCGTGTCGATCGACTCGAGCAGGCTGGGCAGTACACGCAGCCGTCCGTCCTTCGTGCGCAACATCGACACGCTCGCCCCAGCGACGGTGACGCTGGCGATCTGCCAGCCGCCGCGCCACAGGCTGGACAACGAGGGCGTGACCCGCACATGGTCGGCGCTCAGCTCGTCGGCGGCCGGCCAGCGGCCCGTGGGGCCCTGTGCGGCGCGCACGCGCAGGCCACGCAGTTCGACGCCGGTCCAGCCCATTGACAGCGACTGCAATGTCGCTCGCGGCCCCAATGCTGCTTCGATGCGGCCGTGCACCTGACGCAGCGCCAGCTGGAATGCCAGCGCCGCAGCAGCCAACAGCAGCGCCGCCACGGCCAGCGCCATCCACCAGCGACGTCGGGATCTCGTCATGTGCTGATTGTGCCGAGACTGCGCCGCGACAATCGCACCATGGCCTCACGCATCGCGCCCCAATTGCTGGGCATCGACTTCACCAGCGCGCCGACGCGCAAGAAGCCGATCACGGTGGCCCATGGCCACATTCAACGTGACTGCGTGTCGCTGCGGCGCGTCGACACCCTGCCGACCTTCGCTGAATTCGAGGCCCTGCTGCGCCAGCCCGGGCCCTGGATCGGCGCCTTCGATTTCCCCTTTGGCCTGCCGCGCGAACTGATCGAGGCATTGGGATGGCCGCGTGAGTGGACCGCGCTGGTGCGCCACTACGCTGCGCTGTCGCGGCCGCAGATCCGCGACACCTTTGCCGCGTTCTGCGCCGCGCGGCCGGTCGGCACCAAGTTTGCTCACCGGGCCTGCGACATTCCTGCAGGTTCGAGCCCGTCGATGAAGTGGGTCAACCCGCCGGTGGCCTTCATGCTGCACGCGGGCGCGGCGCGGCTGCTCGATGCCGGCGTGCACCTGCCGGGGCTGTGCGAGGGCGACGTTGCGCGTGTCGCGCTCGAGGCCTACCCGGGCTTGCTCGCGCGCGAGTTGATCGCACGACGCCCGTACAAGAGCGACGCGCGCGCACAGCAGACGCCCGAGCGCCTGATCGCGCGCAAGGACATCGTCGACGCGCTCGAACAGGGCCGCACTCGGCTCGGGTTGCGCTTGCGCCTGACCCATGCGCAGCGTGACGCACTGGCCGCAGACGCGTCGGGTGACCGGCTCGATGCCGTGCTGTGCCTGATGCAGGCGGCCTGGGCCAGCCTGCGGCCGGGTCATGGCTTGCCGACACAGATTGATCCGCTCGAAGGCTGGATCGTCAGCGCGATGCCGGCTCAGGGTCTGTAGCCGTCGCTGAGCGTGTGCAGGAAGGCGACGATGTCTTGCACGTCCTGCGTTGACAACGCCGGCGGCGCGCCCGCCTGCACGTTGAACGGGGCCTCGAAGCTGACATTGGCGCGGTATTGCGCGGTCGCGATGGCCAGATCCTTCAGGCTCGCCGCAGAAAGATCGCTGTCGTGCGAAAACGCGACGAGTGCCCGGCCCTGGTCGGCCAGTACATCTGTCGCCGTCTTGAGCGGCTCGACGACGCC
>JANOPR010000234.1:0-8331 GCA_031421955.1 Burkholderiales bacterium | reverse complement strand
CTTGGTGGAGGTAAGCGGGATCGAACCGCTGACCTCTTGCATGCCATGCAAGCGCTCTCCCAGCTGAGCTATACCCCCATTGAGGAGCGGCCACGCCGTTCAAGCAAGACCGCGATTATAGACAGCTTTTCAGACGCCCTTCAACCGGCCGAGTACCGTTTCCCGCGCGAACAGCGCAAGGACGGCGTCGATCGACGGTGTCTGCGCGCGGCCGCAGACCAGCACCCGCAGCGCCGGCGCGAGTTGCGGCATCTTCAGTTGATGCGCGGCCAGTGTGTCCTTGATCGCAGCGGCAATCGAGGCCTTGTCCCAGGCCGCCGTTGCAAGGCGATCACGCAGGGTCATGAGCGCCGGCCGCGCCGCTTGGTTGACATGCGTTGCCAGGTCTTCGGCACTGGGCCTTACGTCGGTGAAGTACATCTGCAACCAGTCAGCCAGTTCGACCGTGGTGCTGCAGCGGTCCTTGAACAAGGCACAGCCGCGTGCGAGGTGGTCGAGATCGTTGGCTGCGATGCCGCGCGTTCTCAGCTGGGTCTGCACCAGCTCGGCGAGGCGGGAATCATCGGCCTGCTTGATGTAATGCGCATTGACCCAGGCCAGCTTGGCCGGGTCCCATTGCGCCGGGCTCTTTGCCAGGTGGCTGCCGTCGAACCAGGCCACCATCTGGTCGCGCGTGAACAGCTCTTCGTCGCCGTGACTCCAGCCCAGGCGCGCCAGGTAGTTGAGCATCGCCTCGGGCAGGTAGCCCGCATCCTCATAGGCCGTGACGCTGACCGCACCGCGGCGCTTGGAGAGCTTCAGGCCATCGTCGCCCAGGATGATCGGGCAATGGCCGAACTGCGGCAGCGGTGCACCGAGTGCACGGAAGATGTTGATCTGCCACGGCGTGTTGTTGACATGCTCGTCGCCGCGGAAGACATGCGTGATTTGCATGTCCCAGTCGTCGACGACGACGGCGAAGTTGTAGGTTGGCACGCCGTCGGGACGCAGCAGGATCAGGTCGTCGATCTCACGGTTGCTGATCTTGATGTCGCCCTTGACCAGGTCGTGCCAGCTCACGTTGCCTTCGGGCGGGTTCATCAGCCGCACCACGGGCGCCACGTCGCCCGGCGGCAGCGGCAGTTGCTTGCCCCGCTCGGGGCGCCAGCGCCCGTCGTAGCGCGTCTTCTCGCCGCGCACGCGCTGCGCCTCGCGCATCGCGTCGAGCTCGGCAGGGGTGCAGTAGCAGCGATAGGCCTGGCCAGCCGCAAGGAGCTGCTGTGCCACCGCCTGGTAGCGCGCCAACCGCTGCATCTGGTAGATCGGGCCTTCGTCGAAATCCAGACCGAGCCAGCGCATCGACGCCAGGATCTGTTCGACCGAGTCTTGTGTCGAGCGGGCGACATCGGTGTCTTCGATGCGCAGCACGAACTGCCCGCCGTGGTGACGCGCGTAGGCCCAGGAATACAACGCGGTGCGCGCCGTGCCCAGGTGCAGGAAACCGGTGGGCGAAGGCGCGATGCGGGTTCGGACGGTCACGCGTTCAGCCCGGCCAGCCCGCGCGCGAGGTCGGCCTTCAGGTCCTCGACATCCTCAAGGCCCACAGCCAGGCGAATCATGCCCTGCGTGATGCCCGCGGCCAGGCGCTGTGCTTCGCTCAGGCGACCATGCGAGGTGCTTGCCGGATGGGTGATGGTGGTCTTGGTGTCGCCGAGGTTGGCCGTGATGGAGCAGATGCGTGTGGCGTCAATCACCGCGAATGCGGCTTCACGAGCGCCCTTGACGATGAACGACACCACCGCGCCGCCCTGCCCCGACTGCTGCGCCATCGCCAGCGCGTGCTGCGGATGCGACGGCAGGCTGGGGTGATAGACACGATCGATCTGCGGCTGTGCCTCGAGCCAATGCGCCATCTCCAGGGCTCGCGCACTCTGCGCGGCCATCCGCACCGACAAGGTCTCCATCCCCTTCAACACCACCCAGGCATTGAAGGGCGACAGGCTCATGCCGGCGCTGCGCATCACCGGCACCAGCTTGTCGTTGACCAGGGCCTCGCTCGCGCATACCGCACCGGCAATCACGCGCCCCTGGCCGTCGAGGTACTTGGTGCCGGAATGGATGACGATGTCGGCGCCCCACTTCACCGGCTGCTGCAACGACGGCGAGCAGAAACAGTTGTCGACCGCGAGCAACGCGCCGGCGTCGCGGGCGACCTCGGCCAGCGCGGCGATGTCGCAGACTTCGGTCAGCGGATTGGTCGGCGACTCGGCAAACAAGAGCTTGGTACTGGGCTGCACGGCCGCGCGCCATTGGGTGACGTCGGTCTGCGAGACGAAGCTCGTCTGGATGCCGAACTTGGCGAAATCCTGCAACAGCTTGATCGTCGAGCCGAACACGCTCTGCGAGCAGATCACATGATCGCCGGACTTGAGCAGGCCCATCACGACCAGCAGGATGGCCGCCATGCCGCTAGCGGTGCCGATGCAGGCCTGCGTGCCTTCGAGCGCTGCGAGTCGACGCTCCATCATGGTCACGGTCGGATTCGAGAAGCGGCTGTAGACAAAGGCCTCTTCCTCGTTGGCGAATCTTGCAGCGGCCGTGGCAGCGTCGGGGTGCACAAACGAACTGGTGAGGTAAAGCGCCTCCGAGTTCTCTCCCCATTGCGACGGCGGCAGGCCTTCGCGCACGGCCAAGGTGTCCCGTCGCACATTGGGCGGCAGGGTCACGCGCGGCAGTTTTCTCTTGTCGCTGGTCATGCCTTTTCGTCCACACTCTGCAGCGCCAGGCGACCACGCTCGTCGGATTCCTCCTCGTCGAACTGCAGGCGCCGCTGGGCTTGCAGTGCGGCAAAGTCATCGTCGGACACATCGCCGGTGATGTAGTGGCCGTCGAAGCAACTGGCCTCGAAGCTCGCGATGCGTGGGTTGAGCGCCCGCACGACGCGCTTCATCGCGTCGACATCCTGATAGATCAAGGCGTCGGCGCCGATGAACTCGCGAATTTCTTCGATGCTGCGGGCGCCTGCGACGAGTTCTTCCTTGGTTGGCATGTCGATGCCATAGACGTTGGGGTAACGCACCGGTGGTGCGGCCGACGCCAGATAGACCTTGCGCGCGCCGGCCTCGCGCGCCATCTGCACGATCTCCTTGCTGGTCGTGCCGCGAACGATCGAATCATCGACCAGCAGCACGTTGCGGTCCTTGAATTCGACGCCGATGGCGTTGAGCTTTTGCCGCACGCTCTTCTTTCGCACTGCCTGGCCCGGCATGATGAACGTGCGCCCGACATAGCGGTTCTTGACGAAGCCTTCGCGATAGGGCTTGCCGATCTTCTGCGCCAGCTGCATGGCGCTCGGACGGCTCGATTCCGGGATCGGGATCACGACATCGATCGCCGAGGGCGGCATGTCGAAATCAAGCGTTGCGCCAGCGTCTCGCCCATGTTCAGCCGCGCCTGGTAGACCGAGATGCCGTCCATCACGGAGTCGGGCCGCGCCAGGTAGACGAATTCGAACATGCACGGATTCAAGCTCGTGCGTTCTGCGCATTGGCGGCTGTGCAAGGTACCCGCCGTGTCGATGAAGATGGCCTCGCCGGGCGCCACGTCGCGCGCCAGGCGATGGCCGGTGCCGTCGAGCGCGACGCTCTCGCTGGCGACCACGACTTCGCCGTCCTTGTCCTCGCTGAACACCAGCGGCCTGATGCCATAGGGATCGCGAAACGCGAGCAACCCGTGTCCGGCGATCAGTGCAATCACTGCGTACGAGCCCTTGATGCGCCGATGGACCGCCGCGACTGCCTTGAAGATCGCCTCCGGCGTCAGCGGCATGCCGCGCGCGGCATGCTCGAGCTCATGCGCCAGGACGTTGATCAGCACCTCGGTGTCGCTCTCGGTGTTGATGTGGCGACGGTCGACGTCGATCAACTCGGATTTGAGCGAATGCGCATTGGTCAGGTTGCCGTTGTGCACCAGCACGATGCCAAAGGGCGCGTTGACGTAGAACGGTTGCGCTTCCTCTTCGCTGTAGGCATTGCCTGCGGTCGGGTAGCGCACCTGCCCCAGGCCGACATTGCCGGGCAATGCGCGCATGGTGCGTGTACGGAAGATATCCCGCACCATGCCGCGCGACTTCTGCATGAAGCACTTGGTGCCCTGCATCGTGACGATGCCCGCGGCATCCTGGCCGCGATGCTGCAATAGCAGCAGCGCGTCGTAAATCAACTGATTGACCGGTGCCCGGGAAATCACGCCGACGATGCCGCACATGCTGGATGCTCCGTTCAGGCCGGCAGGTGCCGGGCCACCGAGTCCGGCAGCAAGGGCTTGAGTGCCTGCAGCAGCCCCGCGAGCAAGCCGGCGCCCTGGGACGCCTGCCAATGCGGCGATCGCGCGGCCGGCGTGAGCGCGACCACGGTGGCAACGGCCAACAGCAGCACTACGCCGCGAAGCAAACCGAAGCCGCCACCAAGCACGCGGTCGATCAGTTGCAGTGGCGTTGCATGGACGATCAGTCGCAACAGGCGCGACAGCAATGTCCAGATCACGAGAGAAAGCACGAAGACAAGCGCAAAGGCCGCGCCCTGGTTGAGGGGCCCGTCGGGCACGCCGACCGGCAGCAGCGGAGCGACCGTCGACGACAGCGCTTGCGCTGCGATATAGGCAGCCACCCAACCCAGCAAGGACAGGACCTCGAACACCAGGCCGCGCCACAAGCCCACTGCCGCAGACAGGACGAGCACGGCCAGCAGTACCCAGTCAACCCAGCCCTGCGAGAGGATCGTCATAGAACAAGAACGGCCGCTGGCAGCCCGGCAGCCTTGACCTTGGCGGCGGCCTGATCGGCTTCTTCGCGAGTCGCGTACGGCCCGAGCCGCACGCGAATGCGTTTGCCGCCATCCGTGTCGGCCGTTTGGGTATAGGTGCGCAGACCCAGCTTCTCGACCTTGGCCCGCGCTTCGCGAGCCACATTGGCATTCGCATAGGCGCCGATCTGGACCACGAACCTGCCCGGCGCGTCGGCCGGGGCAGTCGCTTTGACCTCGGCGGGCACGGGCCGCTTGGCCTCTGCCCTTGGTGTTGGTGCGGCCTTGGCCGGTGGCTCGAGCGCTTTGGCCGCCGCTTCAACCTTGGGCTCGGCCGGCGGTACAGCGGCGGGCGGCTTTGCAGCCTCGGGGGTTGGTTCGGCGATCACGGGCGCCGCCGACACCGGGCTCGATGCTGGGGCAGGTGGCACCTGGCGCGCCGGCGGCACCGACAGCGGCGGTGCGCCGTCCTTGCGCGGAATCTCGATCGCAATGTCCACCGGAATCGGTCGCGGCTGGGTCTCGAACAGCAGCGGAAACGCAATCACGCCGATGCCCAGCAAGACCACGGCGCCCAGCAGGCGCCGCTTGGCTCGAGTGCGTGCGTCAGCAGCCCCTTGTACCGCGTTGGCGCCTGCGGCTGCCGCGACGGCACCCGGCTGGCGTTTGAAGATCGAGAGCAGACCCATGAAAGGCTTGTCGTGACGATTCCGTGCGATGCGAACGGGAGTTGCGCAACGGCAGCGACCCGCAGCCTCTACGCCGCGTGTTTGGCAGCCAGACGCGGCAAACCTTGCCGCAGCACGCCACCCACTGTGAGGAACGAGCCGAAGATCAAAATTCTATCAGCGGGGTCTGCGCGCGCCAGCGCTGCATCCAGTGCCTCGACCGGGTTGGTGTGTTCGCTGACCCGGGCCTTGGGCCTGCGTGTGCGCACCAGCGTGGCCAACTGCGCTGCGCTTGCCGCCCGCACCAGCGGCAGATCGGTGCAGTACCAGTCCTCCACCAAGGGCGCCAGTCGCTCGATGATCGCTGGCAAATCCTTGTCTGCCATCGCGCCGAAAACCGCATGTGTGCGGGGAAAGAAACCCATCTGGTCGAGGTTGGCTGCCAGCGCGGCAACCGCGTGCGGGTTGTGCGCCACGTCGAGCACCAGCGTGGGCTGGCCTGGCACGATCTGGAAGCGCCCGGCAAGCTCGACCGTGGCCAGCCCTTGGCGCACGGCCTGGGCCGACACCGGCAGCCGTTCGCGCAAGGCCTCGAAGGCCGCCAACGCGCCCGCCGCGTTGAGCAGTTGGTTGGCGCCCCGCAATGCCGGATATGCCAGGCCGTGGTAGCGCCGCGTGCGCCCTGACCACTCCCATTGCTGTCGATCCCCGCCATGCCTGAAGTCTCGACCGACGAGCCAGACGTCCGCACCAATGGCCTGCGCGTGCGCGACCACCGAGCGCGGCGGTACCGGGTCGCTGACGATGGCCGGCTTGCCCGGGCGCATGATCTGCGCCTTCTCAAGTCCAATGCTCTCGCGATCGGGGCCGAGGTACTCCATGTGGTCAAGGTCGATGCTGGTGATGATCGCGCAGTCGGTATCGATGGCATTGACGGCGTCGTAGCGCCCACCCAGACCCACCTCGAGGATCACCAGGTCCAGCGGTTCATGGGCCAGCAAGCGCGCGATCGCCAGCGTGGTGAACTCGAACTTGGTCAGGGTGATTTCGCCGCGTGCCGCCTCGACCGCGGCAAAGTGCGGCAACAACGCTTCGGCCGCGACCGACTTGCCGCCGACCCGGCAGCGCTCCTCGAAGTGCACCAACTCGGGCTTCTGGTACATGCCGACGCGCCAGCCCGCGGCGAGCGCGATCGCCTCGAGCATGGCGCAGGTGGAACCCTTGCCATTGGTGCCGGCCACGGTGATCACGGGCACGCGAAACGCCTCGCCGAGGCGCTGCCAGACCTGCACCGTGCGCTCGAGCGAGAGGTCCATCGAAGTCGGGTGCATGCGCTCGCAATGCGCGAGCCATGCAGCGAGATCTTGGGGCGCATCGTTCATGGCCGGCGATGGTAAGGCAGACACCAGTAGCAACGTCCGCACCATTGCAAAGGGCAGCCGTAGCTGCCCCTGCGTGAGCGCGATGCGGGTGTGCGGCTAGGCCTTGGACCTACGCCTGGCGATGAAGACAACGCCCATCAGACCCGCGAACATCAGCGCATAGGTGGAAGGCTCAGGGACCGGTGTTGCAAACACGACGTCCTGCCTGCCCGCACTTTGCAGCACGCTGACCTGGAAGCTGTTGGATTGCGAGCCCAGGTTGTTCAGGTAGGACTGCGCCAACGTGATTGCATTGCCGTCCGCCGCGTTCGCGTCGCTGAACCGCGCATTGCCAGTCGTCAGGCTGTAGGCCCCAGGCGCTGACTCATACGCGACCTCCCACAGGGCCAGTTGGAATGCCGCCGAGGCCAGCGGGGTCGTCGCCGCCCCGGAAAATCCGCTGAAGAGCCGCGACACGGCATCGAGCCTGCTGCCGAAGAAGCTTGAACCCGATACTTGGCGGTACGAGTTGTCGGCGGTGCCGAATGAGGGCAGCCACTGGAACAGATCGACACAGTAGCTGACAAACGATGCGCCGTTGTAGACGGTTGAAAATCCGCCCGCCTGCAGCGTATAGCTCTCGAACGGGGAGTTCGGCGTCAAATCGACGCGAACTGCCTGCGCTCCATTGGCGAAGCCAGTGAACGTGACGGGCTGCGCCATCGCTGGCGCCGCCGCGCACACCAGCGCCGCCATTGCCAGCACGCATTTCGCAAACAGGTCCCGCACAGGATCGTCCTTGCTGCAACGCAGCCCACTGTCGACGACCGTGTAGCGCATTGCTGTGGGCAACTCTAGGCGGAAGTCACCCGTGGGTCAGCCCCCCAACCCGGTGGATGACGTGGCAGGACTACGCGTTTCGGTGCCTGCCGCGCAGCAGCGCGCCTGGATCAAGCCACCGCGTCGGCGCTCTGGCGCTGCAACATGGCCAACGATCTCGCGATGACACCCCGCAACTGGCGGCGGTCGGTGATCATGTCGATCGCACCCTTGCCAATCAGGAATTCGCTGCGCTGAAAACCTTCCGGCAATTTCTCGCGCACGGTGTTCTCGATCACCCGCGGGCCGGCGAATCCGATCAGGGCCTTCGGCTCGGCGATCACCACGTCGCCCATGAAGGCAAAGCCGGCCGACACGCCGCCCATCGTCGGGTCGGTCAGCACGCTGATGTAGGGCAGGCCGGCCTTGGCCAGGCGTGTCAACGAGGCGTTGGTCTTGGCCATCTGCATCAACGACAGCAGGCCCTCCTGCATGCGCGCGCCGCCGGTCGCCGTGAAACAGATGAAGGGCACCTTCTGTTCGATCGCCGCATGCACGCCCCGCACGAAGCGCTCGCCCACGACCGAGCCCATCGAACCGCCCATGAAGTCGAACTCGAAGCCACCGGCGAGACCGACGCCTTGATCGTGGTGGGCGGCGCGGTGCATACGATTCCGGTCGTGGCAGCCTGCTTCGAGTTCG
>JANOPR010000233.1:0-18182 GCA_031421955.1 Burkholderiales bacterium | reverse complement strand
GCGCGCCTTCGCAATGTCGTGATCACATCACGCAAGGCCGCGGCACCCAGCGAGGTCACAACGCCGATGCCCCTGGGCATCAGGGGCAACGCGCGTTTTCTGGACGGCTCGAAAAGACCCTCCCCCGCAAGGCGCAACTTGAGTTGCATGAACTGCTCCAGCAGAGCTCCGGCACCGGCCTGGCGCATCGACTCCACCATCAGTTGCAGGTCACCGCGCGGTTCGTACAAGGTGACACGACCACGCAATTCCACCAGTTGGCCATCGCGCGGCGAAAAGTCGAGCAGGCCACTGGCCCGCTTGAACATCACGCAGCGAATCTGCGCGTTGGCATCCTTGAGGGAAAAATAACAATGGCCACTGGCGGCCCGGGTGAAGCCGGATACCTCGCCTTGCACCAGCACCGGGTTGAAACGGGTCTCCAGAACGTCGGACAGGGCCCGGCACAGGGCAGCGACTTGCCAAGTCCGTGACTCAATCACAGGTATCGCCCTCGCAGGTTTCAGGGAAACGCGTTGAACGGTGGCAAACCGACGATTGCCATGGCATTGACGACGCCCGCTTGGCCATCACGTCGACGTGCTTCCATGTGGGCAAAGGGTGCGGCATTGTTGTGCCCGGGTTCTGCACAGAGTTATCCACAACTTCGGCAGGTTAAAGGCAGGGCGAGTGCAATGACTGGCGGAACTCGGCACCAACGCGCTGTGCTGTACAGCGTGCGCCATAATCGCGAAGCCTTTTTCCTGAAGCGCGGAGACCCATTTGTTTTCAATCATACAAGCTGCAGGGTGGCCCATCTGGCCCCTCATAGCCTGCTCCGTCCTGGCGCTCGCACTGATCATCGAGCGGTTCGTGAGCCTCAAGAGCTCCAAGATTGTGCCCGCGCGTCTGCTTGACGAGGTGCTCACGGTCTCGCGCAATGGCGTTCCTTCGACCGACATGGTGGCCCAGCTCGAGCGCAACTCGGCATTGGGTGAGGTTCTGGCCAGCGGGTTCCGGGCTCTGAATGCCAATCCACGCTGCAGCGAGGCGGACCTTCGCGCCACGATGGAGGGTTCCGGCAGGCTGGTGGCCCATCGCCTTGAAAAGTACCTGAGCGCGCTGGCGACCATCGCATCCGCGGCACCCCTCATGGGCCTTTTCGGAACGGTGGTCGGGATGATCGAAATATTTGGCTCGCAAAGCCCGGCGGGTGGCACCACGGGCGGGAATCCAGCGCAACTCGCGCACGGGATTTCCGTGGCCCTCTACAACACCGCTTTTGGCCTGATCATCGCCATTCCCGCCTTGATTTTCTGGCGCTATTTTCGCGCCATGGTGGACGGCCACCTGTTGACGCTGGAGCTCGCTTCTGAGCGGCTCATCCGCCATCTCAATACGCTGCGCAAGGGCCCATGAACTTCCGCACGACTTCCCGCGAGGAGCCCGAGATCAACCTGATCCCGTTTATCGACGTCCTGCTGGTCGTACTCATTTTTCTGATGTTGTCCACCACCTACACCAAGTTCACCGAGTTGCAGCTCAGACTGCCGGTCGCCGATGTCGACGCGCAGCGTGACTACCCGAAGGAAATCGTGGTGACCGTCAGTAGCGATGGCGCATATGGCATCAATGCAGCTGCGATCAGTGCCCGTAGCCCGGAAGCCCTGGCCAGCGCAATTCTGGCAGCCGCGAAGGCGGGCAAGGACAGCGTCGTGATCATCAATGCCGACGCCAGCGCCAAACACCAGTCAGTGATTACGGTCATGGAAGCGGCCCGCCGTGCCGGGTTGACACGAATCACCTTTGCGACCCAGCCCTCTGCGGCAAGAGCCGGCCAGCGATAAGGTCATGGGCGCAGCGTTGCGGCGCGCACTCGAAATCATCTGGGAGCGCCGCGGAGTCCCGGCATGGGCACTCTGGCCGCTGTCTGCCCTTTACGGCATGCTGGTCACGGTGAGATTTCAGCTGTACCGCAGGGGATTCTTCAAGACCGGGCAGGTGCCCGTACCCGTCATCGTGGTTGGAAATGTTGTCGCCGGCGGCGGTGGCAAGACCCCGATGGTGCAGGCCATCGTGCGCCATCTACAGGGTCGCGGACACTGTGTGGGCGTGGTGTCGCGCGGCTACGCCCGACGCAGCGCGGATTGCCGCGAAGTGCTGTGCGACAGCGCACCCGCGGATGTGGGCGACGAGCCACTGCTGATCCAGCGCTCCACTGGTGCCAAGGTTTTCGTTGCACCGAAACGCATAGACGCCGCCCGAGCCCTGCTAAAGCAACACCCCGCGGTGGACGTGCTGGTGTGCGACGACGGCCTGCAGCATCTTGCGCTACAGCGCGACCTGGAGGTCTGCGTCTTTGGTGAAGGCGGCATCGGCAACGGGTTCTTGATGCCGGCCGGGCCCTTGCGCGAGCACTGGCCGCGACCGGTGGACCTCGTGGTGACGGCATGGCAGTCTCCCCTCGACGGTGCCTGGCCGGTGCGGCGTTCACTCGCCGGCCACGCCCGCCAAGCCGATGGAACACAAGTCTCACTCGACGGGTTGCGTGGCGTGGCCCTGGCAACGAATACGCACCTGTGGGCGGTCGCAGGCATCGCGCGCCCGCAAGCGTTCTTTGCCATGCTGCGCGCTGCCGGACTGGCACTGGCCCGTACCGTCGCAATGCCCGACCACGCGTCGTTCGACAGCCCACCGTGGGGTGATCCCGCAGCGCAAACACTGATCTGTACCGAAAAAGATGCAGTCAAACTTTGGCAAGTTCGTCCCGACGCCTGGGCGGTGCCGCTGCACACGGAGCTGAGTGAAGAGTTCTGGGCGCAATTCGACAACATCCTGCAAGCGCGAACCAAGGCAAAGTTATCATCGACCCATGGATACAAGACTGCTTGAGTTACTGGTTTGCCCGGTCACCAAAGGGCCCCTTGAATACAACCGGGAACAGCAGGAGCTTTGGTCCCGCAGTGCGCGGCTTGCCTATTCGATACGCGATGGCCTGCCGGTCCTGCTCGAACACGAGGCCCGTACCCTGAGCGACGAGGAACTGGGGATCTGACTCTTCTCCCATGCATGCGTCGGCATGCACACCAAAACCCACATGAGCTTCACTGTCCTGATTCCCGCTCGGCTGGCATCAACCCGACTTCCCGAAAAGCCGCTGGCAGACATCGCAGGCAAACCGATGGTGGTGCGAGTCGCCCAGCGTGTGACCCAGGGCCTGGCAGCAGACGCACGTGTACAGGTAGTGGTGGCCTGTGACAGCCACTTGATCATCCAAGCCTGCACGGCGCACGGCGTTGAGGCCATTCTTACCCGCTCCGACCACGTCTCGGGGAGCGACCGGCTGGCAGAGGCGTGTGAACAACTGGGACTGCCCGACGACCACATCGTGGTCAATGTGCAAGGCGACGAACCGCTGATCGATCCGCTGCTGATCGACGCCTGTGCCGCGCTGCTCGACGCCCACCCCGATTGTGCCGTCGGCACCGCCGCCCACCCGATCAGCTCGGTAGCCGACTTTCTCAACCCGAATATCGTCAAGGTCGTGCTCGATGCAGCCGGCCGCGCCCTGTTGTTCAGCCGTGCACCGCTGCCTTGGTGGCGCGACGCCCCGCTCGACGCCGCGCGCGTACCCACCGCCCTGCCCGACCCGCCGCCGCTGCGCCACGTCGGCATCTACGCCTATCGCGCGGCGTTCCTGCGTCAATTTCCAACTCTGCCGCTGGCGCCGCTGGAGCGGACCGAGGCCCTCGAGCAGTTGCGCGTACTTTGGCATGGTGAGCGGATTGCCGTGCACGTCAGCGCGCGGGCGCCAGGTGCCGGCGTCGACACGCCCGAGGACCTGCAGCGTGTGCGGCAGCTGTTCGGCGCCTGATCTACAACCCAGGCGATCCGCGGCGTGGCGGCGATAATCCGGCCCGCAGCGCCAACGCAAGCGCGCCTGCGCCACTTCACACCAAGGACACGATGAGACTGATCCTGTTAGGGGCTCCCGGCGCCGGCAAGGGCACGCAGGCCACCTTTCTGTGCCAGCAGTACGGCATTCCGCAAGTCAGCACCGGCGACATGCTGCGCGCGGCGGTGAAGGCCGGGACCCCCGTCGGGTTGGCGGCCAAGCAGGTGATGGACGCCGGTACCCTGGTCAGCGACGACATCATCGTCGGCCTGGTCAAGAACCGCATTGCGCAGTCCGATTGCGCCCAGGGATTCCTGTTCGACGGCTTCCCGCGCACGATCGCCCAGGCCCAGGCCATCAAGGACGCTGGCGTGCAGCTCGACTTCGTGCTCGAGATCGACGTGCCCGACAGCGCCATCGTCGAGCGCATGAGCGGCCGCCGCGCCCACCTGGCGTCCGGCCGCACGTACCACGTGGCGTTCAACCCGCCCAAGGTGGCCGGCATCGACGACGTGACAGGCGAACCGCTGGTGCAGCGCGCGGACGACACCGAGGAGACGGTCAAGAAGCGGCTGGCCATCTATCACGCCCAGACGCGCCCACTGGTGGACTTCTATGCGCAGTGGGCCGCCACCGGCGACGCCGCGGCGCCGCAGTACCGCAAGATCGATGGCAACGGCAGCGTTGCCGAGATCACCGCGCGCGCGCTCGACGCGCTGCGCTGAATCACCGGAGCGAACCGATGGAAATTGCAGGCAAGGTCTTCATCGTCACCGGCGGTGCCTCGGGCCTGGGTGAAGGCGCCGCACGCATGCTGGCGCGCGAGGGTGCCAAGGTCCTGGTCGCCGATGTGCAGGCCGACAAGGGCGAGGCCCTGGCACGCGAACTCGGCGGGGCGTTTGTGAAGTGCGATGTGACACAGGAGGCCGATGGCCAGGCGGCGGTCGCCAAGGCCCTGTCGCTCGGCAAGTTGTTTGGGCTGGTCAACTGCGCCGGCATCGCCATCGGCATGAAGACCGTTGGCAAGGATGGCGCGCATCCGCTGGCGCAGTTTGCCAAGGTCATCGGCATCAATCTCGTGGGCAGCTTCAACATGATCCGCCTGGCGGCCGAGGCGATGTGCAGGAACGAGCCCGAGCCCACCGGCGAGCGCGGCGTGCTGATCAGTACCGCCAGCGTCGCCGCCTACGACGGCCAGATCGGCCAGGCCGCCTACGCCGCCAGCAAGGGCGGCATCGTCGGCATGACGCTGCCGATCGCGCGCGACCTGGCGCGCAACGGAATCCGCAACATGACCATCGCCCCGGGCATCTTCGGCACGCCCATGCTGTTTGGCATGCCGCAGGAAGTGCAGGACGCGCTGGCCGCCGGCGTGCCCTTCCCGAGCCGCTTGGGCACGCCTGCCGACTTCGCCAAGCTGGTGCAGCAGATCGTGACCAACGAGATGCTCAACGGCGAGGTGATCCGGCTGGACGGGGCGATTCGGCTGGCGCCGAAGTGAGGCACATCAGACGAGTCGCACAAAGCGCCCGTAGCCCTTGAGCGTGGCGTCGGCGGTCAACAGAGTAAGCCGCTCTTCCATCGCCTGGGCCACCAACAGGCGATCGAACGGATCGCGGTGCAGCCACGGCAGTGTTGCCACGCGCACGACATGAGGCGCGCGAATCGCCAGCTCAGTGAAACCCTCGGCCAGCAGGGCTTGGTGCAGTCGGCTCGGATCAACCGAGAATCCGGGCCGGCCGAGCGAGGTCTTGATGGCCACTTCCCAGAGCGTGGCCAGACTGAATGCGAGCGGGACCGCGCGCGAACGCAGTAGTTTGCTTGCCTTGGCCGACAGGTGCTCGGGTTCGAAAGCGGCCCACAGCACCAGATGCGTGTCGAGCAGAAGCATGCCAGAGCACCTATCGGCGGCCACCGAACATCGCGTCGATGTCGGTAACAAAGGTCTTCTTCACATCGGCTTTGACAGTGCCATGGCCAGCCAGAAACCCCAAGGTCCGGACCGTGGTCGCCGCCTCCAGGGGCACCACACGAACCATGGGCTTTCCCGCCCTGGCAATCACGAACTCATGCCCCTTCGCGGCCTGCTCGACGAGACGGGACAGATGCGTCTTCGCTTCGTGGATGTTGACTGTGACAGTCATGGCAATCTCCTGTGAACTAAGCTACATGGACTAAGTTTAACAGCCACGTTGCCGGAAGTCTGTTCCTTCTGGCCCCGCACTGTCAGCACCGTCGGCATGACGCTGCCGATCGCGCGCGACCTGGCGCGCAACGGCATCCGCAACATGACCATCGCCCCGGGCATCTTCGGCACGCCCATGCTGTTTGGCATGCCCAAGGAAGTGCAGGACGCGCTGGCCGCCGGCGTGCCATTCCCCAGCCGCCTGGGCACCCCCGCCGACTTCGCCAAGCTGGTGCAGCAGATCGTGACCAACGAGATGCTCAACGGCGAGGTGATCCGGCTGGACGGGGCGATTCGGCTGGCGCCGAAGTGAGCCGAGAAACCGCCGCGTAATGCCCTGGACATCACGCTACTCGAGCGTGAGGACGAGGCGCTTTCCGAGTGCTGCGGCGGCCCGGTCCAGTGTCTTGAGCGAGGGCCAATGAGTGGGATCTTCGAGGCGCTTGGCCGCGGGCCAGGAGGTCTCGAGCGCTCGGGCCAACTCTGACAGCGTTCGTTCACCACGTGCAAGGCGAAGCAGCATGGCTGCCTGGGTTTTCGCGTCCGGGGCAATGTAGTGTGCGCCCTTGACCTTCTGGCTCGGGGCAGGAACGTCCTTCGCTTCATCCAGACGCCACGCCAGCATGGCCGACAGGACTTCGGCCGCGTTGAAAAGCGCCTCTTCCTTCGTCTGACCTTCGGTGAACGTATCCGGCAGATCGACGAACTGAACCAGGAAGGTCCCGTCCTTCTGAGTTTCAACGGTCGCAGGGTATCGAATGTCCACGGTAGTACCTCACTTCAGCTTGATTCCAGATTGGCGCTGGATCGCGGCGAGAAGACCGGCGCCGAGATTGCGGGAGCCATGAACAGGGACCGCGGTACGGCCCTGCCATCCTTGGTGAGATTGTGGTGACTGCCATGAATGCGGTCGAGCGACCAACCAGCAGCCTTCAACTTCGCGATGACTACTTTGCCCGTCACGCCTCTCATGATAGATCACGCGTGATCTATACGCAATACTTAACCCGCATGCATAACCCGCATGAGGGCAACGAATGGCGGCGCACACGGCGGGCAGAGACGGTAGTCTCGGGATGACGCGACCGATCGCCCGCGACCTGGCCCGCGACGGCATCCGCAACATGACCATCGTTCCGGGCATCTTCGGCACGCCCATGCTGTTTGGCATGCCGCAGGAAGTGCAGGACGCGCTGGCCGCTGGCATGCCCTTCCCCAGCCGCCTGGGCACGCCGGCCGAATACGCCAAGCTGGTGCAGGTCATCGTGACCGACGAAGTGCTCAACGGCGAGGTGATTCGGCTGGATGGGGCGATTCGGCTGGCGCCGAAGTGAGCACGTGAACTGCCGGCTGCGGCGCCGAACTGCATTCAGGCGAACGCAGTAGAGGACTCAACGTCGATCGGTCTGACCTTCATCAGCGTGGTCGTTGACCACTGGGCACGAAAACGCCCCGCCAGCTTGCGCCGCGGGGCGTTGATACGGGTGGCGGCAATGCGCCCAGGACAACAGCGTGCCCTGGGCACAAGGCGACTCAGAACTGCAGCGAGCCGTTCAGCTGAAAGGTACGTCCGCGGCCATCGGCGTATCGTGGATCGTAGCCGAGCATGTTGCCACCCACTGTCTTGATCGACAGCGGCGGCTTCTTGTCGAAGAGGTTCTTGACACCGGCACTGACCGTGAACATCTTCGACACCGCCCAACGCCCTTGCCAATCCAAGGTGCTGTACGCCGGCACGCGGAAGTCGTCGATGGTCGTGAAGGCACCCGGAGAGCCATCGGGGTTGCGCAGGCGCACCGTGCCGTCGGCAGGCGTATAGGTCTGGTCGAGATACCCCGGCTTCCAGTTGAAGGTGACCGTATTGGTGAAAGCGCCAGTCTCGAGAATGCCCTGCAACTTCAGCAGCCAACGGAATGCAACCTGGTCATCGGTTCCCAACTTGCCGATGCTCGACTCCTTGCCGCCGCCGAACCCGTAGTCATAGTACGACTCGATAAGGTACGTCGTCATCGCGCGGCCGGTCAGGCGCCCGAGCGGCGTGGAGGTGCGCCCGGTGATGTCGATATCCACGCCGGTGGACTTGGCCACGGCACCGTTCAGAGGCACCTGGTTGTAGGTGAGGATCGGACGCCCCGTGGCCGCGTCCGTCGTGACCGAGAACAACCCGCGGTAGGTGGTGAAGTTGTCGAAGGCCGTGTCCTCGGGGACCGAAGTGATGACGTCGTCGACCTTGACGCTCCACAGATCGACACCCGCCGAGAACGCAGTGGTCGGCTCGAAGCGCATTCCCACGGTCCACTGCTTCGAGTTCTCCGGCTTCAGGCCGGACGCGCCGGAGAACGGGTTGCCGCCGGTCTGCAGCTTGTACTGCGTCGGAATGGTACGGCAGCCACTGAAGAGCGGGTCGCCAGCGATCACAGGGCAATCGCGCTGGGTGCCGATGACGCCGAACTCCTTGAGCGGATCCGTGATGTCCTGCAATGTCGGAGCACGGAAGCCGGTGCCAATCGAAGCCCGCAACAGCAGTTCGGGCTTCGGCTGGAAGCGCATGCTCAGCTTGAAGGTGCTCTTGTTGGCACTGTTGCCCTGCTCTGCTGCGGCGACCGGGTTGCCGAGTGGATCGAAATTGCGATCGTTCTTCGCCGCATCGTATGAGTCATAGCGCACCGAGCCGGTGACGTCCAGGCCCTTGGCCAGCGGCAGGAGAAGTTCTGCGTAGACGCCGGCAACCTTGCGGCTGGTGTCGAACGGCAGCGCGCCTTGGCTGGAGCCGACGGGGAAGTCGGCATAGGTCGGCTGCAACGCATTCGGGCCCATCGCGATCGGCGACGGATCCCTTGCATAGCGCTGCTTGGTCAAGTCAGTGCCGAAGCCCAGGTAGGCATTGCCGGCAGGCGCCTTGAAGATCGGCCCTGAAGCCTTGAACGAGGCCACGTCCAACTGGGAGATGTCATTGGACACCGGCCCGGTGAGCACGGCCGAGGCCAATCCTGCCGAAGGTGCGCCGGAACCCTGTGCGAATGGATCGAACAGGTTGTTATCAACCAGGCGCGTCAGCTCGATCTCGCTGGCGTATCCGCCGGCATGGCGATCGCCGATCTTGTTCTTCGAGTGCGTGTACGACATGGAGGCGTCAAAGCCGAACGCCTCGCCTTCGAGGCCCAGCACCAGGTGCTTGCCCTTGGTGGTGAAGTCGTTCGCGCGCAGACCCGCGTCGCGCAGCCGCGTGTAGGTGATGGCATAAGCCACCGTCGCCGGATCGACGCCACGAGCGGCCAGTGTGGGCACGACATAGCGGTTGTACAGCGTGCTGCCGACTTCGAGCAGCGCCGGTTGCGCCGGGGGGGCAAAGCGGCCGGTCATGCGGATGTCAGAGAACAGCGCCTCGGCGAAACCCGTCAGCTTCGAACCCAGTTTCACGCTGCCTGACACATACAGGTTCTTGCGTTCGGCCTCCGGTTGGGCTTCCACCGTCGACGCATAGTCGAAGCGGCAGGTGTCGCCCTGGCGGAACGCCGCAGGGTCTGCTCCGCAACTGCCCGTCTGGATCAGCGTGGGCGCATAGAAGTCGATGGTGTTGTCGCCGGCATCGACCAACTCGACGTTGGGCGGATTGGCATTCGCCGAGAGCTGCCAGAAGTAAAGGCTGCGGCCGTTGTGGTCGAACGGGATGACGCCCGACTTAGAAAAGCTGCGTTGACTGGCCGCGATCTTCTCGACTTTCTCGAACGCGAAGCCGGCCAGGATGTTGAACCCGTCCCGGTCGAAATCGCCAAAGCCCTTGGTGATGCTGGCCAACTGCTCCTTGCCGCCCTTCTTTTGCGGGATGCTGGCCGAGATGTCCAGGCCGCCGGCGGTGGAGTTCTTCTTGGTGATGAAATTGACCACGCCCGCAATCGCGTCGGCGCCATAGAGGGCCGACGCACCGTCGGCAAGGATCTCCACGCGATCCACAGCCGCGAGCGGCAGTTGCTCGAGATTCACCGTGGAGCCCGTGTTGAATGGCGCGACGCGCCGGCCATTCAGCAGTACCAGCGTGTAGATCGACCCCAGATTGCGCATGTTGGCCGTGCTGGTGCCCCCGCCACCGCCGTTGACCGAGTCGGATGCGGTTGTGAAACCCTGCATCGCAGGCAGCGCTTGAACCAGCTCACGCACGCTGGTTGCTCCTGAGCGCTCGATATCGGCCTTGTTCAACGTGATCACTGGCAGGGCGCCCTCCGCAGCGATGCGCTTGATCGACGAGCCCGTGATTTCGATGCGCTGGCTGTCCTGCGCCTGCACTGGCGCCGCGGCCAACATCGCAACGCTTCCCAATGCCAATACCGCGGCGGCGCTGATTTTCGTTCGCTTGAACATGAACTCTCCAAGAGTGAGTTGATCGGATACCGCCCACACATGGCATGCGCCTTGCCCCCACTCCCAGGGCTCAAGCGATTCCGTGCGGGACAGCTTGTGCGCCGATTGTCACTTTGGTAATCGCAGGCTCACTTTCGGGAAACTCCGTAGTAACCCGATTCGTGGGCGCAGACGACGGCGAACTTGTCGGCCACGACCGGCCTACGCGAAGCGCTCTGACTCACAAATTCACTGGGGTTGATGCGCCTGCAGGCCGATGGTCCGCTGCCGACCGAAGTCCATTCAGCCCCCCCCCAATGCCGCCTCGCAAGTCGCCAAATGCAGTTGCCGCAACGCAACATTGAATTGCGAATTGGCAATTGGCGGCGAGGACCGCCCTTTCGATGGTGTATAGGCGCGCTGCGCATGAACGCAGCCACGCCCGGCGCATCACGCCGTCGATGCCCTGGAGGTTGACCCTGCCCAGCCTGGACCGTGCAGGGCGGCACTCAAGTCATGCATGCGTAGGCTGCAATGAAAAAGCCCGCACGACTCGCGTCGTACGGGCCTCACATGCTTGAGTCCGTGCCGATCAGAACTCGTACTTGGCCGAGACCTGGTACGTGCGCCCCAGCGGGTTGTGGAAGCGATCGTCGTAACCACGGGCCTGGAAGCGGGCGACCTGGTTCGTGAACGGCGGGTCGGAGTCGAACGCGTTGAGGATGCCGGCCTGCAGGGTCAGGTTCTTGACACCGGTGTAGCTGACCGAGACGTCGAACAAGGAGTACTCGCCGACACGGTTGGTGTTGAACGGCGCGACGTTGAACGGCGCCCCCTGCGCATTCTGGTCGCGATAGCCGCTCTGCCAGCGGTTGGTGACCAGTGTCGACCAGTTGCCCTTCTCCCAGCCGGCCGTGGCGACGTGCGAGTAACGGATTACCGGCCCGCCGAACTGCGGCGAGTAGTTGCCGAGCGGCCGGAACCAGGCACCAGCAGGTTCGACCTGGAACCGGTACGTCTTGAAGTAAGAGCCACGCACCGACGCCGTGAAGCGCCCGCTGGGGGTCGACCCGCTGTTGAAGTTGGCCTGCCAGTCGACGCCGGTGATCTTGGTGTCACCCAGGTTGAGGAAGGTGTTGATGATGTAGGCCAACGGATCGCCACCTGGGGTCTGGCAGGCGCCGATTGCGAGCTGCCGCGCAGGTGAGGCTTGGCTGCAGCGTACGAACAGGGCCGCGTACTTGGTCGGGTCGGCAAAGATGGTCTGCTCGCCGATCGTGCTGATCTGCGTCTTCAGATGGTAGTTCCAATAGTCGAAGCCGATCGAGAACTGCTTGCTCGGTTGCAACACCATGCCGATCGTCCAGGCCTTGGACTCCTCTGCGGTCAGGCCGGCATTGCCCCCCTGCAACTGCTGGAACTGAATGCCGCAATCGCGGGAGGGCACGGCCCCGGCGGCGGGCACACCGAGCGGGCACAGCACCGGGTCGTTGTAGCGATTGCCCGTGAAAGTGGTCGAGTTCGGCAGGTACAGCTGGTACAGCGACGGGGCGGCGAAGCCGGTATTGGCCGAGCCGCGCAACAGCACGACCTCGTTGGGCTGGTAGCGCACCGAGACCTTCGGGTTCACCGTATTGCCGAAGTCACTGTACTTGTCACCGCGCACAGAGAAACCGACCTCCAGGCCCTTCATCATCGGTGCATTCAACTCGAGCGACAACGCCGAGATGTCGCGATCGCCCTGGCGCACGGCGCCCGAGCCCGCAAGGCCCGAACTGGCGGCCTGGCTGACCTTCGGGATGTCGGTGTTGTAGACCATCTCCTCCTTGCGCATCTCGGCGGCGATGGCCAGCGACAACGGGCCGCCCGGAAGTTGCATCAGGGCCCGGCTCGCGCTGGCCGCCACGCTGGTCATCTTCGACTCGCCGTCCTGCACCTTGCCGAGCACCGTATTGGCCTGCATATAGGCCAGGCCGGCGGCCGACTGGTCGCCGAACGGGTTCAGCAGGGGCGCGCCTGCCAAGCCCGCGACACCGTTGCGCAGCGGCTGTGTCATCGGGTAGCCGTTGAGGAAGAAGTTCTCGACCTTGGCGTTGGACGCCACCACGCTGGCCTGGTAGTCCCAGCCGGCCACGCTGCCTTCGAGCGCAGCCACCAGGCGCTGGGTGTTGTTCTCCTGCTCGCCTTCGCGCGAGCCCAGCACCGTGGTGCGCCAGGCGATCGAGATCGGCCGCGTACGGTCCAACGCCGGGTTGTTGGGCGTGATGCCGTTGCCCGGGTAGTACGGGCTGGTCGGGTTCATGACCAATCCACCCTCTGGCGACGGTGCAATCCTGGTCCGCACATGGTTGAACGACTTGAAATACTCGAGCGAGGCCGTGTGGTCCTTGCCCAGTGCCATCGCGCCGCGCAGGAACAGCGAGTACTGGTCCTGGATCGGCACGGTGTTGGTGAAGACCTGCGTGTCAGCGAAGCAACGGATACGCGTGCCGTTGGTCTCCGGCGCCGAAATGGAACTCGGCGGTAGGCAGGTCGGCGACGTCGGATTGGCGTTGGGCACCGTGCCGGTCTGGCTGTAGTTGGCCGGGAAAGTGGTCGGGCTCAGGCCATTGAAGCCGTTCTGCGGCTGGTACGACGTGCGCGAGAACTCGCGCTCGATGCCACTCATCGGCTTCTGATCGCGCACGTTGAGGCCACCGATCAGGTTCCAGCCCTGGCTGCCCATGTCGCCGATGCCGCCGAGCACGTTGCCCGACCTGACATCGCCGCCGCCGGCTTCGGTCATCTGCGCCGTGGCGCTGATCGAGGCGCCGCGGTAGTCCTTGCGGGTGATGAAGTTGATCACGCCGGCGACCGCGTCGGCGCCGTAGATCGACGAGGCACCGTCGGGCAGGATCTCGATGCGCGCGATGGCCGACAGCGGCAACGTGTTCAGGTCGGTGCCGACCACCGCGAACGGGTTGGCGGCGATGCGCTTGCCGTTGAGCAGCACGAGCGTGCGCTGGGCCCCGAGGGCGCGCAGATCGGCGTAGGCGGCAGCGCCGTTGGTGCCGCTGACCGAGCCTGAGGTCACGGTCCCGCCTTGCGACTGGGCAATGAACTTGACCGCTTGCTCGGCATTGGTGACGCCCGACTTCTCCAGCTCCTCGATGTTGATCGTCGTGACCGGCAGCGCCGCTTCGCTGGCGATGCGGCGAATCAGCGAGCCGGTTACCTCGATTCGTTGCGCACCGTCGGTCGACTGCGCCAGCACCACGTTCGGGCCCAGCATCAGCGTGCCGCCAAGCGCGAGCATCGCGCAGCGGTTGATTTTCGTTCTCTTGAACATGCTATTTCCTTGTAGACATGGGATCGATCAGGACGCCTTGGCACGAAAGAAGAGCCCCGGCTGTCAGACGACATCCCGCGGCCTTCCGTGTGCGCGTAGGCGGATTTTCACAATCAACCTGGGCGTTGCGATCACGGGTAACTCCGTATCGGTGGCTTTGCCCTTGCCATCGAGTGGGCAGCGTTGCAGCCCGCTTGGGTGGCGGAGCACGCTGGAGAGGCGCAGAAATATTGGGCGCGTCACGAATTGGCCGAAGCTGGCGCCACCGGACTTGGCACCGGGATGTCGCGTCGCACTAGGGACAGTCCCTAGCAGCAGTTGTCACAAAACGTTGGCTCGGCGCGACAAGCACGTGACGCCACGCGGTCAAGCCGTGACAGTCACCCGCGGCAGCACCGCCAGCAGGGCGCGCGTGTGGCCATGTTGAGGGCGCCGCAATACGTGTTCTGCCCGACGCCGCTAAAGGCCCGCGCCTCCGCAACCGCTCGACAGGTACTGGCCGATGAGCTTGAGCTGCTTGGTCATGGTTTCAACCGTCCACGCGGGGCCATGCCCGTAATCCTGCAGTACGTGATACTGCACCGCCTGCCCCGAACTACGCGCCCGATCGACGAAGAGCTCGGACTGAATGAGAGGCACGGTCCGGTCGCGATCTCCGTGGTAGACCATGATGGGAATCTTGATCTTGTCTGCCTGGCGCAGCGGGCTCAAGCCCCTCACCGTCGGCTCCTGGCGGTCGCGGAAGTACGGGTTGGTATAGAACTCCGCCCAGATTCTCTCGATGTCGGAAACGCCCGCTCCCGCAATTGCGCACTTGTAGAGGCCATTCGGCCGCACAGCGGCCGCAAACGCGGCGTAGCCGCCATACGAAAACCCGAACATCGCCATGCGCTTCGGGTCGGCGAGCTTCTCGTTCACCAGCCACTGGGCGCCATCGTCCTTGTCGTCCTGCATCTTCTGGCCCCACTCTGCGTCGCCGGCCAACCAGAGTGCGCGGCCCCAACCGGCAGAGCCGCGAAACTGAGGTTGCAGAACGACGCGGCAGCGAGATACCAGCAAGGGCACCCAGCCCGAGTTGTCGAACCCCATCTCATCGCGCGCCCAAGGCCCACCGTGCGGGTGCACGACAGCCGCGTACGGGCCGGGCCCGCACAGTTGCCGATTCGGCACTGTGAGGAAGGCTGGAATATGGAGTCCATCACGTGCCTTGTAGTACGTGAAGCGCGCCGTACCCAGAGCCCGACGATCGATCTGCGGGCGCTCCTTCGATAGCAACGTGAGTTGCTGACCGCGCAGCATGTAGTGCTCCGTCGGGTACGCCAGCCCGCTGACCCGCAAGAGGTAGGTGGGGACAGCCGCTGCATGAAATCCGGTGATCGAGACGGCGGCGCCGTCGAGTGCACGAACTTCCGACTGCTTGCCACTGACGACGTCGACCAAGGCCTGCGAGACCTCGGCGATGCCGAGGGACTGGGCGACGCCCTTGATCACCGACTCGAATGCCGGGTTCAGCCAGTGCACCTCGTTGCCATGCAGGCCCTGGTAGGTGAAGCCGTCGAACTCGCCCGGGACGGCGGGGTCTGCGTTGCCGGCGACCCTGACGCCGCTCGACTCGAAGAACTTGTGCTCAAACAGGGTGTTGGTGATCTTGCGTTTCTCAATGTCGTACTCATAGAGCCCGGCCAGCTCGCGCCCGACATTGCTGCGCAGAACAACCGTGTTCGGGCTCGTGCCGACACTTGTGACCTCGACGACGTCGCGGTCCTTGACGTAGGAGCGAAAGTGTTCTTCCCAGGCGCCGGAGGCTGGATTGCGCAGGTCCGTGGCAATGTAGAGGCCCTTCGCGTCCGATCCGCTGCGCGACTTGGCGCGGGGCGTGCCGGTGGTGTCAACCAGCACGTCGAGGTCATTTTCCCCAAGGCGCAGCACGCGCGCGGAAGCACCGGTGCGCACGTTGTAGCGGAACAGGTCGCGGTCGTTGCCGACGCCGTCGCTCTCGACGATCACGTGATCCGGATCGCGGGGCATGCGGCTCTTCACCGACGGCACCGACAGCGCGCTCAGCCGCCGGGTCGCGTCCGTGCGGCCGATCTCGGTGGACTCGAGCGGCTCCTTCCACTCTTTGCCGGCCAGGTCAGTGATGAGCAGTTTGTTGATGAAGGTCTTCGTCAACGAGCCTTCGATGCGCGCGTCATAGGGTTGCCACAACGTGACTGCGAGAACGTCGTTCTTCAGGAAAGACGCCGATGTGATGCGCATGCTGGTGGCACCGATCACGTGCGGCTTTGCCGACAGGTTATCCGTCTTCCACACCAGCACGTTGCGGACATCGCCTTGACTCTCGATGGCGATCATGTGCTTGCCGTCAGGCGACAGGCGAAAGCCCGTCATCCGGGGGTATTGCGCGAGTTGCTCTTCCGTCGGCACCTGGATGGGCGTGGGCGCGGGAGTTTGGGCGCCGGCCGCGCAAGCCGCCAACGCGGCCGCCAGCGCGCAGGTCAAGCCATGAAGTCGCAAAAAATTCTGTGCCACGTTGAAGTCCCGAAATGAATTGACCTCTGCCGCGCGGACGCAGCAGAGGTCAACAGGTCAGACGCGATTAGAAGGACTTGGCCACGTTCAGGTAGGCCGTGCGACCCACATAGTCATAGCCGCTGTACAGAGGCGCGTTCCCGACCCGGTTGTACCCGGCCTGGGCCGAGATCGTGGGGGGTTTGACGTCCGCCACATTGCGGATGCCGGCCGTGATGTCCCACTTGTTGGCCTTGTAGCCGATCGCTACCGTTTGCAGGTAGTAGTTCGGCACGCTCAGCTTGAAGGTGCTGGTCGCCGGGTTCTGGCCCAGGTACTCGTACGAGGACTGGCTGCCGACCCAGTCCACGCCGTAGAAGAAGCGCCAGTCCTTGATGGTGTAGTTGACATCCAGCGTGCCGGAGTACTTCGGACTCGTGAGCGTTCCGTTGACTTCATCGACAGGATCGTCCGCGAACAACTGGCTTGCCTGCGACTTGAACTTCGTGACACTCACGTTCAGACGCAGCTTGCCGATGCCGACGTTGTTGGTATAGCGGCCCGTGAAGTCGACCCCGCTGACCTTGTCGGTTGCCAGATTGACGAAGCTGTCGTTCACCGTCAACCCGTTTGTCGTGGTGTTGCGAGGATTGATGAGACGACAGAACCCGCCCCCTGCCCGGAACTGAGGATCGTCATAGCAGCGGGCCAGGATGTTGGTCGCGCCGGCTCTGGAAACACCGTTGTCCACCTTGATGTTGAAGTAGTCGGCTGACACCGACACTTCACCCCAACCGGTTGCGAGGTCCGGCTGGACGATGATGCCGACCGTCTTGTTCTGCGACGTCTCGGCCTTCAGGCCCGCGGCTGCGCCGCCCGAGTTGATGACCGCGATGCTGTTGTTGTTGGTGAACGCGGCGGGCAGGCCTTCGCTGCGGCAGTTGGCCTGGCGCACCGTGCCGTTGTTGGACGGGGCGTCCCAGTTGTTGCAAGGGTCGTTTGTGTTCGAGATGAAGCCGCTCGTCGCCCCCAGGAACTGCTCATAAAGCGCAGGCGCACGGTAGGAGGTACTGCTCGTGCCACGCAGCGTGAGCCACTTGGCCGGCGACCAGATGGCACCCACCTTGTAGGTCGAGCCGCTGCCGTACGACTTGTAGTCAGCCCAGCGGCCAGACACGTTCATGCTCAGTTCGTGAGCCAATGGCAGCTTGGCCAGCAGCGGGATGTCCACTTCGGCGAAGGCATCCTTGGCGGAGTCGCTGCCACGCGTCGGCGTTGACGTCGTCAGGTTGTAGAGATTGCCGATCTGCGAATCCAAGGCCGGCGTGTCATCGATCTCCATCTTGCGCAGTTCCACACCCATTGCAGCCCTGACTTTGCCGTACGGCAAATCGAAGAGCTTGCCCGTGACGGACGCCGACACGACGTCTTCCGTGTACTTGCTGACGCCCGTGACGGGCTGCCAGACGTACCCGACCCAAGCCGCGGGCAATTGACCGCCGATCACGGCCGGGGTCAATGCCGGCGCAGCTACGCAGCCGCCCGACGGGTCCACACAGGCAAAACCACTGCCGCTGGCCACGACGTTCAGGCTCTGCGCCATGCGATTCGTCAGGAAGGACTCGAAGGTGTACTTGCCCTTGCTTTCGCTGTGCGTGGCCACGACGTCATAGTCCCAGCCCGTCTTGAGCACCGAGCCTCGCAAACCCACGACGGCCCGCGCGAAGTCGACCGTCTGGGACGATGTGTCGTTGCCAAAGCCGATGAAGGCGCGCACGCCCACGTTCGCGCCATTGCTGATGGCGGTGGGGCCGAGGAAGTTGCTGAAAGCCAGGTTCGCGGGAATCAGGGGGCTGCCCCGCATGTAGTCGAGCGACAACTGACGGAAGCCTGTCTGACTCGAATCCCGACGGTTGTACAGGAACTCGCCGTAGAGCTCGGTATCG
>JANOPR010000232.1:0-6681 GCA_031421955.1 Burkholderiales bacterium | reverse complement strand
TCTTGGTTAATATCTTCGTTTACTCGCCCCTGTCGATCGCGATCGAGCTCGCCGGGCGCCGCTGGCGCGCGCGCTCGCGCGCCGCGGGCGTGTCACCGCCGAGCACGGGGTCGAGCATGTTGAAGCCGACGATGTAGCTGTTGACGTCGGAGTACTTCGGAAAGTCGAAGCCCTTCCTTTCGTAGTCTGCCCGGACTTCGTCCGAGTCCAGCATTTCGACGATGTAGCTGGTGCCGGTGTCAGTGCGCTCGAAGACCTCGAGGTCGTAGTAGCCGTCGCGGAACTTGTTGCGTTGCGGCGTGCCCTCGCGCTCGACCGTGGCCACGATGGTGTCGACAAAGGGCGTCTTCTTGCCGCAGTCGGCGAGCAAGCCGGCTGCCTTGTCGTCGGGCGCACCGTCGCAGGGATAGGGCTCGCCGCGGTAATTGGGGTTGCGGCTCATCACGATGCGCCGATCCTTCTCGAACGCCGTGACCATGTACGGCCCGGTGCCGATCGGCCATTGGTCCAGGGTCATGCCGCGTTCCGCCATGCCGGGCTGGGCGTAGAAAGCATCGGCCTCCCACGGCACCGGGGCCATGAAGGTCATCTGCATCCAGTACTTCCACTGCGGGTACTTGCCGTGCAGGCGGATGCGCAGCAGGTGCCTCTCGGGCGCGGTGGCGCCTGCGAGCGGCCAGCGGCGGAAGTCCAGGAAGGGCTTGTCCAGGCTCGATGCGTCCAGCCCCTTGCGCAGCAATGCATCCTCGCGCTTGATCAGCTCGCCATAGTCCTTGAGGCCGATCACGTATTCGGAAAAGACGCCGTAGATCGGCGTCGTGATGCGCGTCGTGGCATGGCGCTTCAAGGCATAGACGAAGTCTTCGGCCACCAGTTCGCGCGTGCCGCTGTGCTCGAACTCCAGCGGTGTGCGGCGCTCGCCGATGCCGCCGGGCTGGAGGTCGTGGTAGCGCATGCGAGCGTTCGCGTCACGCGCAAACGCCGGGTGCGGCTGGTACATCACGCCGGGCCTGATCGGCACGTCATAGACGCTCTGGGCGACTTGCTCGCCAGGTGCGTCGTCGGGCAGTCGCTGGCCGTTCTTGTCGAGGTAGATCGGCGACACGACCTTTTCGGCCGTCTTGGGCACCAGTTCGAACGGCCGCTTCAGGTAATGGTAGCCATAGGGCGGTTCGTAGACCTGGTAGGTCACGAGCGTGTCGTTGGACCAGTACGAGGCCGTCGGATCGAGGTGCCGCGGCGTGTTCTCGATCATCGCCGAGTAGATCGTGTTCTGAGCGGCCGCACCCTTTGACCAGGGGCTGTTGTCACAGCCCGTGAGCGTCACCCCGAGCGCCAGCAGCAACGCGGCAAAGAAGGCAAAGAAGGCAGAGGGGGGGGTCCGTGACGATCCGCGCATTCGCGGCTGCTCCTTGGCTGGCCGCAGATCGAAATGCGTGCCGGTAGAAAGTCAATGCGCCCCGCGTCAGCACCGCTCGTGACGGCCACTGCGCAAGGCGTGGCAGTGATTCTAGCCGTGCGCCAGTGCGGCCCGCGCGTGCCGCGTCACCAGCCAACGAAGGCTTCGCGCCCCTGCGTGACCAGCGTGGCACGCGCGCCCACGGGCAGGCTGACAATGGTCGGCACATGGCCCATCTGCAGGCCGGTCAGGATCGGTGTCCTGGTCACGCTGCGCAGGCGCGCCACGGCGGTCTTCAAGTTGTAGCCGCGATCGAGAGGCGAGGGTTTCCAATGCGTGAAGTGGCCCAGCAACACCGCACGCTGCGCGTCGAGCACGCCGGCCTGGTGCAGTTGCAGCAGGCTGCGCTCGATGCCGTAGGGGTGCACGTTGGTGTCTTCGAGAAACAGGATGCCGCCCTTGATGCGTGGCCAGTGCGGCGTGCCCAGGAGGCTCAACACGATGGCCAGGTTGCCACCCCACAGCGTACCGCTCACGTCCAGGCCGTCGAACCCCGCCTCGGTGCGAAAGCCGATGGCCTCGAGCTCCCCGCCCATGGCCTCGAGAAAACAGGCCTCGGTGACGTCATCGACGCCGCCATCCTGGGTGTCGCGCCCGAAGTGCTCGACGGCCAGCGGCCCGGCCCAAGTGACCGGACGGCGGCGCGACCCCGCGTGTGCCAGCAAGCCGAGTTGCAGGGAGGTGTGGTCGCTGTGGCCGACCCAGCGCGTGCCGCGCTCTACGCTGCGGGCGATCAGCTTCCAGTCGATGCGGTCGAGCATCCGGGTCAGGCCGTAGCCACCGCGCGTGGCCATCGCCACCGACGGCGCCGAACGGGCCACGCGATGCAGCGCGGCCAGGCGCGTGTCGTCGTCGCCGGCAAAGCGCTGATGGCGCGAGAGCGCGTCGGCATCGATCTGCACCGCAAACCCGTGGCTGGCCAGGCGCTTGGCGGCGCGGCGCACGGCGGCCGGCTGGGCGATCACGCCGGCCGGCGACCACAACACCCACTCGCCGCGCGCGCCGCTCAACCCAGGGCCCCGAAATCGGACTCGATGACTTCGGGCACCGGCAGCACCTCGGCCGGCTGTTCGCGGCGCGCCTTCTGCGCCCCCCGGCGGTCGGCAAAGAAATCACGCAGCACCTGGCCCGCCTTGTCGGCCATCAGGCCGCCGTCGACGCTGGTGTGATGGTTGAGCAGGGGCTGCTCGAACAGGTTGACGACCGAGCCCGCGGCACCGGTCTTCGGGTCGGCGGCAGCAAAGACGACGCGGTCCAGGCGCGCGTGCATCAATGCCATCGCGCACATGGCGCAGGGCTCCAGCGTCACGTACAGGGTGCAGCCCGGCAGGCGGTAGTTCTCGACCAGCTGCGCGGCATGGCGCAGGGCCACGATTTCGGCATGCGCCGTCGGGTCGTGCGTGGTGATCGGGCGGTTGTAGCCGGTGGCCAATACCTGGGGTACGCCATCGACCATGTGCATGATCACCGCGCCCACCGGCACTTCGCCGGCGAGTTGGGCGTTGAGCGCCTGATCCAGCGCGAGCCGCATGGCGTACTCGTCCTGGGCGCGGGTCGGGGGCTGGGCGGGTTCGCTCATCAGTCAACCTCCACGCTGCGCGCTGCGGTATTCGCCTTGGGAGCGGCCCGGCGGCTCATGGCTGGGCAGCGCTGTTGCGGTCGGCGCCCTTTTGCAGCGCCGCATTGGTGGCGTTGAGCACATTGCTCTGGATCGCCTGCGCCTGCGCCGGCACGGTGCCTTCGACGACGGCCGGCGTCGCACCGGCCATGCCGCCCATTCCGCCTGGGACGGCCACCGTGGCGGCGCCATCGCGGGCACGTCCCATCACGGCATCCGTGACTGCCTTGCCTTCGGGGTCCGTGGACACGCGCGTCGTCGTGGTACCGATCTGGCCGAGCGCCTGAAGCTGCTTCTTGCCCAAGGTGCCGACGATCACGAGTGCGATCAACAGCGTCATCACGCCGAAGATCATGCGCATGGCAGCAGCGGCCGCGGGGCCGTCCGGTCGTTGCAGGTCGCCCCGGCGGGCGACAGCGAGACTTTTGATCTCGGAGCCATCATGTCACTCCCACTCAATCATTTCCTGCATCTCTAACCCATTGTTCTTATTGGATTAAATAACTGGACGCTGCCTTTATACCGTCAACTTTACCGTCAGACCGAAAACGCTCGAGTTTCGGTTGATCGGAACCAGTCTGCCCAGGCCTCATCTTGCGTTCGCCAACTATCGCCGGGCGCCTTTGCCCACGTCACTCGGTCTGCGGTTCGAGCAACGTGAACTGCGATCGGTGGATCAACTTCTTGAAGTCCCGATCAAAACTCACCAGGTGTTCGCCGAGGTGGATCGTGGCTGCGGCCAGCCATGCATCAGGTACGTCATTGCCCTTGAGCTGCTTGTCGACGCAAAGTTGTCGCAGACGCGGCCATTCCGGGCCGAGCGATGCCAGGTGAACACCTTGAACAGCAAGCAGCGCATCGACAAAGGCCACGGCGTCCTCGACGGGCGTTGGCGCGTGGAAGATCTTGGGGCTGCTCACCAGTCGCAGGAAACTGGCCAGCACCATTGGCATCAGGATCAAGGTGCTACCCGAAGCAGCCGCCGCGGCGGCCTGTTCCAGCCAGGTGCGCGCAACGGCATGGTGGGGGTGATCGCTGCGCGAAGCGGCGACCAGGACGTTGACGTCAGGCGTCATCGCCCAAAACCGCCAGCATGGCCTTGTTGCTGAGCGGATCAACGCCAGCCGCCAGGCCTCCCCGCCCCTTGAACACGGGAAGGCGGAGCTTGCCGCGCTGCGGCGCCGCTTGAGCTCTAAGTCGCAACTGAAGCCCCTCCTCAATCAAGCGGGTCAGGCTGGTTTGCTGTTGAGCAGCCAGCGCCTTGGCGTGGGCAAGCAACTGATCGTTGATGTCGAGCGTCGTCTTCATATCAGCATGATACAGAATTCTGTATCACGATTGCAATGGCGGGACGATGCGTCGAACATGGCTCCAGGGTCGCCGGGAGAGACGTGACCTTGCCCCTGCTCGACGCAGACCATGGCCACCCGGTTACGCGGCCTGTTTTGAATGGCCGCGTGCCAGTTTTCCTCGAACCGCATCGGGCTGACGTAGCCCAGCATGGAGCGAAGGCTGCGACGGGCAAACTCGCCATCGAGCATGGCTTGACGCCAGGCGCGTGAGCGGCTTGCCACAGCGACACGCTGACATGGCGGAAGCAGCCTCAAGAGCCCGAACTATTGCCCATCGAGAACTTGGACACCGACGCCGCGGTAGCCGATGAACCGGCAGCCCGAGTCGAGCATCGGTTGGCCGCTGATCCTGAAATTCTGCCGTGAGCCATCGGCACGCTGGCGGTAGAGAACGAAGTCGAGAAACGGCTGGCGCGCCGCGATGTAGTCGTTCAGCTTCTGGCGCCCCGCGGGTTCCCAGGTATCACCGCCATCGGCGCCCACATCGTCGCTCGACAGGGGGTCGCGAATGCCCAGCATCTCGGTTACCGAGCCGAACACCTTCGTGAACTCACCGGCCTCGTTCTGCTCCCAGTACCAATCGGCGGCCAGTTCGGTCAGGCTGCGGTAGCGGGCTTCGCTTTCGCGCAGTTTCGCCGTCCGCTCCAGCACGATGCGTTCCAGGTTCTGGCTGTGCGCCTCCAGCAGCTTGTAGAGCAGGTGCACTTCAAGCATGTGGTGGATGCGGAGCTTGACCTCCACCATGTCGAAGGGCTTGTTGATGAAGTCGCGGGCCCCCGCCTGCAAGGCGCTCAACTTATGGCCGGGTTGGGCCGTCAGCACGATCACCGGCAGAACGCTTGCGCCCATGTCGGCCTTCAGGCGCTCCATCACGCCGAAGCCGTCCAGGCCAGGCATCAGCAGGTCGAGCAGGATCAGGTCGTAGCGCTTCTCGCGGTGCAGCGCGCAGACCTGTTGCGGGTCGGTCGTCGAGGTCACGTTGACGTAGCCGGCGCCGCCCAGCAGGCGCTCGAGCAGATGCACGTGGGCCAACTCGTCATCGACGATCAGGATCCTTGCGTTCAGGATGTCGGCTTCGGGCAGCATCAGTTGTTCTCCTTGACGGAGGCACGCTGGCCACCCGCATGGGTTCGTTGAAAGGCCAGTTCGAGCGTTTGCACGAAGGCTGCGCGCTGCACGGGCTGGGTGAGGTCGCTGAAGAGGCCCGCCGCCATGTCGGCCTCGTCGCCGCCTGGCCCGGCGTCGCCGCCCATCGCAATAACCGGGATGTGCGCCGTAGCCGGGTCTTTCGCCAGCAACAGCCGCGCCTGCACGGCGCCCGGGTCCGGCTGGGCAACACCCAGCAGGATCAGATCGGGCCTTGCCGAACGAGCCATCTCGACGCCGGTACGGATATCGCGCGCCCGCAGCAGGCACACGCCGGGCCAGCGGGCAACGAGTTCCTGGACCTGTTGCAAACGCACCGCGTCGCCGTCAATGCACAGCACCGTGTTCGCCGGCGAGTCTGTGGCAGCCGCCGGCGGCGCCGCGTCAAGCTCGAACCAGAAGCAACTGCCCACGCCGACCGTGCTGTCGACGCCGATGCGGCCGCCCATCAGTTCCACCAGCCGCTTGCTGATCACCAGGCCGATGCCGGTGCCCGACTGGGTGCCCAACTCCTGGCCGAGCCGATTGAAGGGCTCGAAGAGTTGCGCCATCTGCGCCGTCGACAGGCCGTGACCCGTATCCTGCACACTCACACGAACGTGCTGGCCGGGCGTTGCGGTGTAGTGCACGTCAATGCGTCCGGGGCTGCGGTTGTACTTGATGGCGTTGGTCAGCAGGTTCAGCAACACCTGCTTGGTGCGGGTGGCGTCGGCCTGCACGAAGCACGGCTGCTCGAAGTGCGGAAAGTGGATGTCGATGCCGCTTTCCCGCGCCCGTGATTCGCTCATGGCGCGGCAGTCGTCCAGCACCTCGTTCAGCGATATCACCCGCGACAACACGACGATCTTGCCCGACTCGATCGAGGTCAAGTCGAGGACCTCGTTGATCAGGCCCAGCAGGTACCAGCCGGCGTCCAGGATATGTTGCACGCTGTCTTGCTGCGCCGGTGTGGGTGCGGGCGTGCCGGCTTCGATCAGCTGCGTGAAGCCGAGCATCGAGCTCAGCGGCGAGCGCAGCTCATGGCTCATGCGGAGCAGGAATTCCGACTTTGCCTGGTTGGCCCTTTCGGCCTCAGCCGAGGCCGCGACGAGCGCCAGTTCGACGCG
>JANOPR010000231.1:0-3093 GCA_031421955.1 Burkholderiales bacterium | reverse complement strand
TCGGGTTGCAGCCATAAAAGCGGTGCGGGGCTTTGCAACTCCTCGCCGGGGGCCTACCCGGGCTGGGTTTTGCGCCTTGAACACGGATTTTCTGGCTGCAACGCATCTGTCGTCCGTAGTGTGAACAGGCCCTAAGCTCGTGGTCCATGACACAGCGCAAGCCCAGGCTCTGCCTGGTGACGCCGGCGCTGGCTTCGGCCAACAACGGCAACTGGCAAACCGCACAGCGGTGGGCTCGCATGCTGGCGGCCGATTATGAAGTGCGCGTGGTGCAGCAATGGGACGGCAGCGAAGCTGACGCCATGGTGGCGTTGCACGCGCGGCGATCGGCCGCCAGCATTGCCGCCTGGGCCACGGCGTGCACTCGCGGGCCCCTGGTGGTGGTGTTGACCGGCACGGACCTGTACCGCGACATCCGTGTTGATGCGCAGGCGCGGCACTCGTTGGACGTCGCCGACCGGCTGCTGGTGCTGCACGAAGGCGCGCCGGCGGATGTGCCGGCCGAACACCGCGCCAAATGCGTGGTCTGTTTTCAGTCCACCGGCACCCGTCGCGCGTTGGCCAAGACGTCGCAGCATCTGCGGGCGCTGATGGTGGGCCACTTGCGCCAGGAGAAGGACCCGGCCACGTACTTCGACGCGGCCCGCAGGCTGGCGGCTCGCACCGACATCCTGCTCGACCACATTGGCGCACCGCTGGACCCCATGCTCGGGCAGCAGGCAATGGCACTCTGCACGGCGCAGCCCCAATACCGGTGGCTTGGCTCACAGCCGCATGGCGTCACGCGGGCCCGGATACAGCGCGCGCATGTGCTGGTGCACGCCAGCCGGATGGAGGGCGGCGCACATGTGGTCATGGAAGCGGTGCGCAGCGGCACGCCGGTGCTGGCTTCACGCATCCCGGGCAATATCGGCATGCTCGGCACGAGCTACGGCGGCTACTTTGAACCAGGGGATGCGGCAGGGCTTTGCGAGTTGCTTCTGCACTGCCGCGACGATCGGACTATGCTGCCTGCGTTGCAGGCGCAATGTGCCGCACGCGCGCCGCTGTTCGAGCCGGCACGCGAGCGCGCCACGTTGCGCCGGCTGCTCGAGGAATTGATGGAGACACGACGATGAACGCCCCCGAGAATGCCAAAGAACCGCGGCTGACGTCCTTGTCGCATGGCGGCGGCTGTGGCTGCAAGATCGCGCCCGGTGTGCTGAGCGAGATTCTCAGAGGCACCTCGAAAATGCCGGTGCCGCCCGAGTTGCTGGTGGGCATCGAAACCGCCGACGATGCGGCGGTGTACCAGCTCAACGACGAGCAGGCCCTGATCGCGACCACCGACTTCTTCATGCCGATCGTCGACGACCCGTACGACTTCGGCCGTATCGCTGCCACCAACGCCATCAGCGACGTGTACGCGATGGGCGGCAGGCCGATCATGGCGTTGGCGCTGGTGGGCATGCCGATCAACGTGCTGTCGACCGCGACCATCGGCCGCATTCTCGAAGGCGGCAATGCGGTCTGTCGCGCCGCCGGTATCCCGATCGCGGGTGGTCACACCATCGATTCCGTGGAGGCCATTTATGGCTTGGTGGCGCTCGGCCTGGTGCACCCCAAGCGCGTCAAGCGCAACGCCGACGCCAAGGTCGGCGACCGCCTGGTGCTGGGCAAGCCACTCGGCGTGGGCGTGCTGTCGGCGGCGCTGAAAAAGGAACAGTTGAGCCCCGAGGGCTACGCGCAGTTGATTGCCTGCACCACCCAGCTCAACACCCCCGGGCCCGACCTGGCCGCGCTGTCCGGCGTGCACGCGCTGACCGACGTGACCGGATTTGGCCTGGCCGGGCACGCGCTCGAGCTGGCACGTGGCGCGAACGCCTGCATCCGCATCGAGTGGGCACGCGTACCCTTGCTGGCCGGCGCGCGTGCGCTGGCTGCGCAGGGCGCGATCACGGGTGCGTCGGGCCGCAACTGGGCCGGCTACGGCGCCGACATCGCGCTGCCCGCCGGCTTTGCGGCCGAAGACCAGGCTCTGCTGTCCGATCCGCAAACCAGTGGCGGCCTGCTGGTGTCGTGCGATGCGGCCACGCTGCCCGAGGTGCGGGCAATTTTCGAGCGCCATGGCTTTGGTGCGGTGGCGGAGATCGGCGAAGTGGTGGCCGCGCGCGATGGGCAGGCGCGGCTGCAGATTGTTTGATGGCTTAAGACGGCTTTGTCCCAAGGAGAGCAAACATGACCAAGCGTGATGTGGTGGTATTGGGTGCGGCGCGTTCGGCGATCGGCACCTTCGGCGGGGCGCTGGCCGACATCGAGCCCGCGGAGCTGGCCGGCACGGTGATGAAGGAAGCCGTCAAGCGCTCGGGCGTCGACCCGAAGTCGATCAACTACGTGACGGTGGGCAACACGATTCCGACCGACAGCCGCTTCGCCTACGTGGCGCGGGTGGCCGCGATCCAGGCCGGCCTGCCGATGGACTCGGTGGCGATGTCGGTCAACCGCCTGTGCTCGTCGGGCCTGCAGGGCATCGTGACGACGGCGCAGAACATCCTGCTCGGCGATTGCGACTACGGCGTCGGCGGCGGCGTGGAAGTGATGAGCCGCGGCGGCTACCTGTCGACCGCGATGCGCAGCGGCGCACGCATGGGCGACACCAAGCTCATCGACACCATGGTCGCGACGCTGACCGACCCCTTTGGTGTCGGCCACATGGGCATCACGGCCGAGAACCTGACGGTGAAGTGGGGCATCACGCGCGAAGAGCAGGACGCGCTGGCCGTCGAGTCGCACCGCCGCGCGGCCGCGGCGATCGCCGAGGGCCGCTTCAAGAGCCAGATCGTGCCCATCGTCAAGCAGACCCGCAAGGGCGAAGTCACCTTCGACACCGACGAGCATGTCAAGGCCAGCACCACCATGGAAACGCTGGGCAAGATGAAGCCGGCTTTCAAGAAGGACGGCTCGGTGACGGCGGGCAACGCCTCGGGCATCAACGACGGCGCGGCCTTCTTCGTGCTGGCCGACGCCGCGGTGGCTGCCGCCGCGGGCCACAAACCGATGGCGCGGCTGGTGTCCTATGCCGTGGCTGGCGTGCCCAACGAAATCATGGGCGAG
>JANOPR010000230.1:0-1901 GCA_031421955.1 Burkholderiales bacterium | reverse complement strand
CGGCTGGACCTGCGACACCGTGGTCTCTATGGAAGTGGTGACCGCCGCCGGCGACGTCTTGCATGTGTCTGAGCACGAGAACGCAGACCTGTTCTGGGCCCTGCGCGGCGGCAGCGGCAACTTCGGCATCGTCACCTCCTTCGAGTACCGGCTCTTTCCGGTCGGCCCCGAAATCCTGGGCGGCGCGATCGCGTGGCACGGCGACGACGCCATGCAAGTGCTCGAGGCCTACCGTGCGTTCAGCGCCGAGGCGCCGCGCGAACTGACCAGCGTGGCCGTTCTGCGCATCGCGCCGCCGGCACCTTGGCTGCCCAAGGATGTGCACGGCAAGCCGATCGTCGCCCTCTTCGTCTGCCACACCGGCAAGGTCGAGGACGGAGAAGCATTGCTCGCGCCACTGCGTGCGCTGGGTCGGCCGGTGGCCGACATCGTGACGCGGCGGCCCTATACGCAGATGCAGAGCCTGCTCGATGCCACGCAGCCCAAGGGCCGGCGCTACTACTGGAAGTCACATTACCTGCCGGGCATCGACAGGCAGACCATCGAGCTGGCCGTGGAGCATGCGGGCCGAATTCAATCGCCCCACTCGGCCATCCTCATGTTCCAGATACAGGGTGCGCTGGGCGAGCTGCCTGCCGCTCACTCGCCGGCAGGCAATCGAGACGCGGCCTATGTGCTGAACATCGCGGGCTCCTGGGAGAGTCCGATTGATGACGACGCCAATGTCAAGTGGGCGCGGGACTGCTTCGAAGCCACGCGCGCCTGCTCCACCGGCGGGACCTACCTCAACTTCCTCACCGAGGAAGACGGCCCAGACCGCATCGAGGCCGCCTACGGCCGCGCCAACCTGGACAGGCTCGCAGCGCTCAAGCGCAAGGTCGACCCCGACAACTTCTTCCGTCACACCAAGGGCGTCTCGGGTTGACCTGACCGGCTTCATCGACGCTCTGCATGTGCTGCGCGCGGCAATCGACGGCGTGCGAAGCGCAGGCAGGCTTCAACGGCGACGCTCAGATCGATCCGGGCCGGGCGCGTCCTCGCGTCAATCTGCGAAGCGCGAGAACACCAGCGTCGCGTTGGTGCCGCCGAAGCCGAAGCTGTTGGACATCGCCGTGTTCAGCGGCGCGTCCAGGCGCTGGCGCAGGATCGGCAGGCCCTCTGCGGCCGGATCGAGCGTCTCGATGTTCGCCGACGCCGCGGCAAAGCCGCCCTGCATCATCAGCAGGCAGTAGATCGCTTCCTGCACGCCGGCCGCACCCAGCGAGTGGCCGGACAGCGACTTGGTCGAGCTGATGTGCGGAATGTGCTCGCCGAAGACCTCGCGCACCGCGCCCAGTTCGGCCAGGTCACCGACCGGCGTGGAGGTGCCGTGGGCGTTGATGTAGTCGACCGGCGTGCGCACGGTGGCCAGCGCCTGCTGCATGCAGCGCACCGCACCTTCGCCCGAGGGCGCGACCATGTCTTGCCCGTCGGAGGTGGCGCCGAAGCCGACCAGCTCGGCCAGGATCGTGGCGCCGCGGGCCTGCGCGTGCTCCAGCGCTTCGAGCACCAGCATGCCGCCACCGCCGGCGATGACGAAGCCGTCGCGCGCGGCATCGAAAGCGCGCGAGGCCTGCTGCGGTCGGTCGTTGAAGCCGCTGGACATGGCGCTCATGGCGTCGAACAGCAGCGACAGCTCCCAGCTCTCTTCTTCGCCGCCGCCGGCGAAGACCAGGTCCTGATTGCCCCAGGCAATGAGCTGCGCGGCGTGTCCGATGCAATGCGCGCTGGTGGCGCAGGCCGAGGTGATGGAGTAGTTGACGCCCTTGATGCCGAAGGGCGTGGCCAGGCAGGCCGAGACCGTGCTGCCCATGGTGCGCGTGACCATGAAGGGGCCGACGCGCTTGATGCCCTTGGCGCGC
>JANOPR010000229.1:0-1764 GCA_031421955.1 Burkholderiales bacterium | reverse complement strand
CGCAGGCGCTCGGCGCCGCGTTCATCGAGGGCGACGCCTTTCATCCGCCGGCCAACATCGAGCGCATGGCCGCCGGCATCGCCCTCACCGACGCCGACCGCCAGGGTTGGCTCGAGACCCTGGCCGCGCAGTTGGGCGCGGCCGGCGACGCCCGGCGCAGCGTGGTGCTCGGCTGCTCGGCGCTGAAGCGCCGCTACCGCGACACGCTGCGCAGCGGCGCGCCCGCGCTGCACCTGGTGCATCTGAGTGGCTCGCGCGAACTGCTCGCCACGCGCCTGGCTGCGCGGCGCGGCCACTACATGCCGGCGTCGCTGCTCGACAGCCAGCTTGCCACGCTCGAACCCCCCGGCCCCGACGAACATGCGATCACGCTCGACATCGCGGCTCCAACCGAATCGCTGGTGCAAGAGGCGCTGGCCCAACTGCGGACGCCCTCGCCATGAACGACAAGCCCCCGAGCTTCACCCAGGTCATCCTGGAGACCGGCCCCGACGGCCGCGCCCGCTGGCGTGAGCACGTGATCACAATGACCGAAGGCAAGCCGATGGCCCGGCTGTCCCCGCTGATGCCCAGCGGCGGCTGCCAGTTGCGCGAAAGCCCGGTCGGCTTTCGCAGCGACTTCCATTGCACCGAAACACCACAGTGGGTCTTCATCCTCCAGGGCGAGATGGAGATCGGCCTGCAGGACGGCACGACGCGCGTGTTCCAGCCGGGCGAACACTTCTTTTCGGACGACAGGCTGCCCGAGGGCGCCCGCTTCGATGCCAAGCTGCATGGCCATTGGAGCTGCCAGCGGGGCAACCAGCCGCTCCAGACCCTGTTCGTGCGCAGTTGAGCGGGCGCGCCCGAGGCCTTTGTCACGCCCCCGGCGGCCAGGCCGACATGTATGTCACTATCCCGGCATTCGGACTGGGCACGGTGGGCACTTAGGTTGGGGCTTCTGGCAGCTTGCATTCGGCGTCGCGCCGCATCGAAGCCTGGGGCCGACCGGCGCCCATGACCGCTCCGCCAAGCCCATCAGCCACCACAGGGAGACCGCGCAATGCCCGCCTATGCCGTCAAGTACATGGCCCTCGACCAGGGCCCCCTCGCCGCCACGATGAAGGATGTGCGCCGCGCGCCGTTCTCGTTCACTTCCAACGAGCCCGAGGCCTCCGAAGCCGCGCTGGGCAACGACGTCTACGTGATCGAAGTGCGTGCCGAAGCCAAGGGCGCGCGATCCTTCTGGCTGGGCTACAAGTACCGCGCCTACGAGAAGTACCCGCCAGCCGGCAACGGCCTGTGGCGCGAGCGCTTCAAGTTCAAGAACGCCGGGCGGGCCGGCGAACGCGGCGAGGGCTTCTACTTCGATGCGCCCATCGCCATCACCGACCCCCTGGTCAGCGCCTGGCTGCGCGAGAAGCCCACGGGCATGGTGTTGATGCCCGACGAGTTCATTGCCGGCGTCGAGGCCCTGGCCAGCGACCCGGGCAATGGGGCCAAACGCTTCATGTGATGTGGACCACCCCCGAAGCGGCTTCGCCGCTTCCCCCACAAGGGGGCACCGCAGGCGGACCGGCAGAGCCGGATCCGCGGCGGTCGCTTGGGAATGCCTGCACGGCCATGCGCACCGCGATTGAGCTGCTGCGATACACGACTACCCTGCGGGCGTGCGCGCTGCGTTCATGACCATCGCCAGCAGCGCGTAGTAGCCGTTGATGCCGATCAGGTCGACCACGCCTTGCTCGCCCAGGCGCTCGACCGCCGCGGCCCAGGTGGCGTCGC
>JANOPR010000228.1:0-3058 GCA_031421955.1 Burkholderiales bacterium | reverse complement strand
TCGAGTTCCCGAACGACCTGCTGCGCGAAATCGACCGCATGGAGTTCTACGTTTACGAGACCCGCGAACTGGTCAAGGCGCGGCATCGGCCCGTCGTTTTCATCACCAGCAACAATGAAAAGGAGCTGCCTGACGCCTTCCTGCGGCGCTGCTTCTTCCACTACATCAAGTTCCCCGATGCGCAGACGATGAAGGACATCGTCGACGTGCACTTCCCCGGCCTGAAGCAGGAACTGCTGGCCGCCGCGCTGAAGAACTTCTACGACGTGCGCAACCTGCCGGGGCTGAAGAAGAAACCGTCCACGTCCGAGTTGCTTGACTGGCTGAAGCTGCTGGTGGCCGAAGACATTCCCGCCGCAGCCCTGCACAGCCAGGACGACAAGGTCACGGTGCCGCCGCTGGTCGGCGCGCTGCTGAAGAACGAACAGGACGTGACGCTGTTCGAGAAGCTGGTGTTCATGCAGCGCCATAACAGATGACATTGACCCACCCCCGAAGCGGCTTCGCCGCTCCCCCTCAAGGGGGCCACGCCAGCGGCCGGGCAAAGCCCGATCCGCGGCGTGCGCTTGGGAACGCGCCAGGCTGAGGCGCCTCCATGTGGCCCGCGCCGATCGAATTGGCAGGCGCGCATGCGGCGCTGCGGCCGTTGGCGCACGTGCATCACGACGGCCTGGTCGAGGCGGTGCGCGACGGCGAGTTGTGGCGGCTCTGGTACACGAGCGTTCCGTCGCCCGAGGGCATGGCCGCCGAGATCGAGCGGCGGCTGCGCCTGCAGGCGCAGGGTTCGATGCTGCCGTTCACGGTCTTCGATGCCGACGGCCGCGTCGCGGGCATGACGACGTACATGCACATCGACGCGCCGAATCAGCGCGTCGAGATCGGCAGCACCTGGTACGCCAGCCGCGTGCAGCGAACCCCGTTGAACACGGCCTGCAAGCTGCTGTTGCTGACGCATGCCTTCGACACCTTGGCCTGCATCGCGGTCGAGTTCCGCACCCACCGCTTGAACACGCAGAGCCGACGCGCGATCGAACGGCTGGGCGCGCAGCTTGACGGCGTCCTGCGCTCCCACCAGCGTGCCAGCGATGGCAGCCTGCGCGACACGGCGGTCTACAGCATCACGGCAAGCGAATGGCCGGCGATCAGGGCGAATCTGCAGTGGCAACTGCAGCGTCCGCGCTGACGCTCGGCTCGAAACGTCGTGGCCACCATCGACGGCCGCTGGGAGCCCGGCATCGGCGACCCCACCGTCGTCGGCTGGCTGACTGTCGTCGGTTACGGCTTCGCGGCGTGGACCTGCTGGCGTGCCCACTCCGGCCGCGGCATGGCCGCCCGGCCAGCGGCCGCACAAGCCACGACCCGGTTCTGGCTGCTGCTGGCGGTCTCGATGGCGCTACTGGGCGTCAACAAGCAGCTTGACCTGCAGAGCCTGCTGACACAGGTCGGCCGCGACATCGCCGTCTATGACGGCTGGTGGGAGCGACGCCGCGCCGTACAAGCCGCATTCATCGCTGCGGTTGCGATCGTCGGCGTGTTGCTGGTCGGTTTGATGGCTTGGCTGTCTTGGCCCCTCACACGCGGACGCGCATTGGCGCTGGGCGGCATCGGTTTCCTGCTGGTCTTTGTCGTGACCCGCGCATCGTCCTTCCACCACGTCGACATCCTGCTCAAGGAGACCGCGTTGGGTCTGCGCTGGAACTGGATCCTCGAGTTGTCGGGCATCGGCCTCGTCGCCGCCGGCGCCATTCGAGAACTGCGCGCACTCGGCGCGTCGCTGGTCCGACCGCGCAGACCACCTGAGCCCGCGCCTGCCGCTGCGCCCCGGCCGGCAGCGGCGCCACGCCGCCGGCCCGCTGGCGATGAGCGACCCGTCGTCTCGCCAGGGGACCTGCGCAACCAGGCCTTGGCCCCACGGCGACCCGAGCGGCCCGAGCAACCGCCTGCGCCCGCGGTGCCGGCGCGGCGCCGCCCCGCCGTGCGCGGCGACGACGCACCTGTGTTGTCGCCAGGTGATCCACGCAACAACCCGGGCACCTGAATCGGCATTGGCTACCATCAGGCCATGCGCCCGCACCGAGAATCGGTCGCGGGCTGACTACGCACCCCAGCCAACCGATGTTGATCGACTTTTTCACCACCCTGCGCGCGGCCAAGCTGCCGGTGTCGGTGCGCGAGTACCTGACGCTGCTCGAGGCGCTGAAGGCCGGCGTGATCGGCGAGTCGATCGACGACTTCTACTTCCTGGCCCGCACCACGCTGGTCAAGGACGAGGCGCTGTTCGACAAGTTCGACCGCGCGTTCTCGGCCTACTTCAAGGGCATCACGCTGCGCGCCGACTTCACCCAGGAGGTGCCGCTGGAGTGGCTGCGCAAGACCTTCGAGCTCGAGCTATCGCCCGAAGACAAGGCGGCGATCGAAAAGTTGGGCTGGGACGAGTTGATGGCCACGCTCAAGAAACGTTTCGAGGAACAGAAGGAGCGCCACGAAGGCGGCAGCAAGTGGATCGGCACCGGCGGCACCAGCCCCTTCGGCGCCTACGGCGTGAACCCGCAGGGCGTGCGCATCGGCCAGGCCGGCGGGCGCAACAAGAGCGCGGTCAAGGTCTGGGACCAACGCGCCTACAAGGACTACGACGACACCAAGGAACTCGGCACGCGCAACATCAAGGTGGCGCTGCGCCGGCTGCGCCGCTTTGCCCGCGACGGCAGTGAACTTGAACTCGACCTGGACGACACGATCCACAGCACCGCAGCCAATGCCGGCATGCTCGACATCAAGATGGTGCCCGAGCGCCACAACAAGGCCAAGGTGCTGTTGTTGATGGATGTCGGGGGCACGATGGACGAGCATGTCCACCGCGTCGAGGAGCTCTTCAGCGCGGCCAAGACCGAATTCAAGCACCTCGAGTTCTATTACTTCCATAACTGCGTCTACGACTTCATGTGGAAGAACAACCGCCGCCGCTTCAGCGAAAAGTTCGCCACCTGGGACCTGATCCGAAAGTACAACCGCGACTACAAGCTGATCTTCGTCGGCGACGCGACGATGAGCCCGTATG
>JANOPR010000227.1:0-2077 GCA_031421955.1 Burkholderiales bacterium | reverse complement strand
GACCGCGCCCGGCCTGCTGCCGCCGCTGTTCTTCGACAACGACCGCCAGGCCGCGGTCTTCTTCGGCGAGCCGCTGCGCATCCTGGGCCGCATCTGGATCTGGTTCGTTCGCGACGCCGACATCTACCGCCACCTGGCCGTCACGCTGACCGAGACCGTGCTGGCCTTCGGCATCGGCTCGCTGCTCGGCCTGGCCACCGGCCTCTGGCTGGCGCTCTCGCCGACGGCCAGCGCGGTGCTCGAGCCCTACATCACGGCATTCAATTCGATGCCGCGCATCATCCTGGCGCCCATCTTCGCGGTCTGGTTCGGGCTGGGCATGGCCTCCAAGGTGGCGCTGGGCGTGACCCTGGTGTTCTTCATCGTCTTCTTCAATGTCTACCAGGGCGTCAAGGAAGTCAGCCCGGTCGTGCTGGCCAACGCGCGCATGCTCGGCGCGAGCCCCAGGCAACTGCTGCGCCATGTCTACCTGCCCAGCGCCACCAGCTGGGTGTTCAGCTCGCTGCACACCAGCGTCGGGCTGGCCTTCGTCGGCGCCGTGGTCGGCGAGTACCTCGGCTCGAGCCAGGGCGTGGGCTACCTGATCCTGCAGGCCGAGGGCAGCTTCGACATCAACACCGTGATGGCCGGCATCCTGGTGCTGACCGTCTTTGCCCTGCTGCTCGACATGTTGGTCGGGCGCATTGAGCGGCGGCTGATGAAGTGGCAGCCGCGCACCAGCGAGACCGAGAAGCTCTAGCCTTGACACCGATGAACTCGCTGCGCCGCCGCCTGCTCGCCGCCTGCGCCCTGGCCGCGCCGGGGCTGGGCCGCGCGCAGTCCGCGCAGTCCGCGCTCGGCGATGCGGCAGCGCAGGAGGCCAAGGCGCGACCGCTGCCGGCGGTGGGCAGCCCGATTGCGCTGCCGTCCGTCGAGCGTCTGGACGGCAGCCGGTTCGAGCCGCGCGACGCCCAGGGCCGCGTGCTGGTGCTCTACTGGTGGGCCAGCTGGTGCCCGTTTTGCGCCGAGACCACGCCGCACCTGGAAGCGCTGTGGCGCGCGCAGCGCGACAAGCGCGGCCAGCGCCTGCAGGTGCTGGCACTGTCGATCGACGCTCAGCCGCAGGCCGCGCGCGACTACCTCGCGCGCCGCGGCTACACGCTGCCCGCCGCATGGGTCACGCCGGCGCTGCACGCCGCGTTGCCCAAGCCGCGCGGCCTGCCGGTGCTGCTGGTGCGCGGCCGCGACGGCCGGGTGTTGCAGGCCGAGGCCGGGCAGCTGTTCCCGGAAGACATGCAGGCGCTGGCGCGCCATCTTTGACGCCGGCGCCGCGGTGTAGGCGTTTTCCGGGGCACGCAGGCAGCCAGCCGCTGCGCACAATCGCGGCTCCCCCATCTCCAAGCCCCTCATGACCACGAAGTTCCTGACCTGGCTGCCGCTGGCCCTGGCCGCGACGCTGATGCACGCCAGCGCACTGGCTGCCGACCTCAAGGTGCGCATCCTCGAGACCACCGATGTGCACATGAACCTGCTCAACTACGACTACTACCAGGACCGCGTCACGCACGAGTACGGCCTGGCCAAGGCGATCACGCTGATCAAGGCCGCGCGCGCCGAGGCCAGGAACAGCCTGCTGCTCGACAACGGCGACCTGCTCCAGGGCAGCCCGCTGGGCGACCTGGTGGCGCGCGTCAAGCCGCTCGCCGCGGGCCAGGTGCACCCGGCCTACAAGGTGATGAACCTGGTCGGCTATGACGCGGCCAACATCGGCAACCACGAGTTCAACTTCGGCCTGCCGTTCCTGCGCCAGGCCATTGCCGGCGCCAACTTTCCCTATGTCAGCGCCAACGTGCGCGTGGCCACGCCGGGCGTGGCGGCGATCGACTCGCCCTTCGCCTTCAAGCCCTACGTGATCCTGGAGCGCCGCTTCACCGACGAGGCCGGCGCCGTGCACCCGATGAAGATCGGCGTGATCGGCTTCGTGCCGCCGCAGATCATGCTCTGGGACAAGGGCCACCTCGAAGGCAAGGTCGTCGCCTCCGACATCCTCGAAACCGCGCTGGCCCTGGTGCCCAAGATGCGCAGCGAGGGCGCGCAG
>JANOPR010000226.1:0-2560 GCA_031421955.1 Burkholderiales bacterium | reverse complement strand
GATGATGCACCTTCCCGCCCCGCTATTGCCGCCTACCGGGCAGCGCGGTTCTTAATCTTCACCACGTTGCCCGTAGCTGGAGGCGTGTCGATGAACGCGGCCCACAGGTCCATGAGCTGGCGCCGCTTTTCGAACAGGTCGCCCCTTCGGTAAGCTTGCTCGGTTGCGTCGCCGACTGCGTGCGCCAGCGCCATCTCGGCCACCTCGCTCGCCACAGCGGTGCGCTCGGCGCACCAGTCTCGGAAACTGCTGCGAAATCCGTGCGCAGTGGCGTCAACTTTCATGCGCCGCAGCGTGGCGGTCAGCGTCATGTCGCTCAAGGCTTTGCCACTCTGGCCGGGAAACACGAGGTCAGAGTCCTCGAATCGCGGCAACGCCTGGAGCAGTTCGAGCGTGCGGTCTGACAACGGCACGCGGTGTGGCCTGTCGGTCTTCATCCGCTCGGCGTCGATCGACCACACGGCCGCCTGTAGGTCGATTTCCTGCCACGTCGCGCCGCGTACCTCACCCGAGCGTGCCGCCGTCAGGATGGCGAATTCCAACGCCCTGGCGCCCATGCCGTCGGCCTTGCGCAGGCGCTGCATGAAGGTGTGCATGTCGTCGATGGGCAGCGCCGCGTGATGCTCTACCCGGGCGACCTTCCCGGGCTTGGGCAGGGCCGCGTCAAGGTTGCCGCGCCAGCGCGCCGGGTTCAACCCCTCAGGGCGCAGTTCGCGCTGCACGGCGTAGTTCAGCACCAGCTCGATGCGATTGCGCACCCGCGTTGCGGTCTCGTTCTTCGTGCTCCACATCGGCTCGATCGCTGACAGCACGTCGGCCTTGGTCACGTCGCGCACATGCTTGGCGCCGAACATCGGATAGGCGTAGGCGGCCAGCGTGTTCCCCCATTGCTGGCCGTGCTTTGGGTTCTTCCATCCCGGCGTGTGGGCTGCGATGTAGGCCTCTGCCGTTTTCTTGAACGTCCATTCGACCGTGACGCGCTTGGCGCGGCGCTCGGCGGCCGGATCAGCGCCGCTGCGGATGGTGTCCCGGGCTTCGCGGGCGTAGTCGATCGCTTGCGCAAGGCTCACGGTCGGATAACCGCCCAGGCCCAGCTCGGCGCGGCGGGCACCGATCATCGTGCGTAAGACCCAGCTTCGCGCGCCGGTGGGCTTCACCAGCAGCCGCAAGCCGGCCACGGTGCCAACGGCGTGCAAGCCCGGCTCTTTCAGCCGCTTGACTTCGAGCGCACTCAGTTCCTTGGCGAGCTTCGGCATGGTCAACCCTCTCGAAAGTCGGGCGGACTCTTCAGGTCCCCCCATCTGTGCCACCACAACATTGTGCGCTTGGTTGCGACGGGTTGCAATGAATTGCATCGAACTTGTGAGCGTGAGGCCAATTGTCGTCCCCCCATAGGAGACAAAAAAATAGCCCCTGAGAGGGGCTATTGGCGGAGGGAGCGGGATTCGAACCCGCGGGGGGCTGTTAACCCCCACACGCTTTCCAGGCGTGCGACTTAAACCGCTCATCCATCCCTCCGGGGACAGCGCCACGATTTTAGCTGACGGTGCTCACGGCATGGGCCTTCAGCTCGTCGAGCGTGACGTACGCCAGCGCGCGCTCATGGGTGCACTCGAGCACCACCGGCGGCGCATGCCCTTCGGCCAGCGCTTCGCGCCAGCGCAGTGCGCAGACGCACCAGCGGTCGCCGGGTTGCAGGCCGCGAAAGCGAAACTCGGGGCGCGGCGTGATGAGGTCGTTGCCGCGCTCCATCTGCTGATTCAGAAAACCGACCGTGAGCTTGGCGCAGACCAGGTGGCTGCCTGCATCCAGCGCGTCTGCGCGGCAGCAGCCATCCCGGTGGTAGCCGGTCAGCGGGTCGAAAGAGCAGGGCACCAGGTCGGTGCCGAGCACGTTGCGGGCGCGGCCCGTCATCGCGTGCCGGGGGGCTGGCCCTTGCTGATGATGGCCATGGCGGTGGCGATCAGCCCCGACACCTCGGTCATGTTGCCGGGCACGATCATGGTGTTGTTCTTCTGCGCCAGCTGGCTGTAGGCCTCGACGGCCTTCTCAGCCACCTTGAGTTGCACCGCCTGTTCGCCGCCGGGCTCGCGAATCGCCTGCGCCACCTTGCGGATCGCGTCGGCATTGGCCTCGGCCACCATGACGATCGCCGCCGCCTCACCCTGGGCATTGTTGATCTCGGCCTGCTTTTCGCCTTCGGAGCGGGCAATGAAGGCTTCGCGCTCGCCGGTGGCGATGTTGATCTGCTCCTGGCGGCGCCCTTCGGAGGCCGCAATCAGCGCGCGCTTTTCGCGCTCGGCCGTGATCTGGGCCTGCATCGCGTGCAGGATCGCCGCCGGCGGCGTCAGGTCCTTGATCTCGTAGCGCAGCACCTTCACGCCCCAGTTCAGCGCGGCTTCATCCAGCGCAAAGACGACGGCCGTGTTGATGGCCGTGCGCTCCTCGAAGGTCTTGTCGAGCTCCATCTGGCCGATCACGCTGCGCAGCGTGGTCTGCGCCAGCTGGGTGATGGCGATGATGTAGTTCGAGGCGCCGTAGCTGGCGCGCATCGGGTCCG
>JANOPR010000225.1:0-3673 GCA_031421955.1 Burkholderiales bacterium | reverse complement strand
GCGCGCGCCGCGCAGCTGACCCGGCGTCCGCGTTCAGCCCGATCATTGCTGCGCACAAAGCTCGTAGCTTGACCCTCACTGGCTAGCCACGCTGGCAGCCGCGGCGGGGCGTGGCACCCACTGCCCCGGCGTGTCCGTGGGCGCTTCGCCGGCTGGGATGTGCGGCAACTTGTGCGCGATGCCCTTGTGGCAGTCGATGCAGGTCTTTTCCTTGCTCGCGAGGTAGGTCGAGTGCATGTTCTGCGCTCGCACGCTCTGGCGCGTGAAGTCCATCGACTCGTACTGGTGGCAGTTGCGACACTCCAGCGAGTCGTTGGCCTTCAGGCGCGCCCACTCGCGACGCGCCATCTCCAGGCGCATCGCCGCAAACTTCTCCGGCGTGTCGATGGTGCCGAAGACCTTGCCCCAGACCTCCTTGGAGGCCTGCATCTTGCGGGCCATCTTGTCGGTCCACTGGTGCGGCACATGGCAGTCCGAACAGATTGCGCGCACGCCCGAGCGATTGGAGTAGTGGATGGTCGGCTTGAGTTCTGCGAACACGTTGTCGCGCATCTCGTGGCAGCCGGTGCAGAAGGCCTCGGTATTGGTGGCCTCCATCACCGTGTTGAAACCGCCCCAGAAGATCACGCCACCGATGAAGCCGCCCAGGGTCAGGAAACCCAGGCTGAGATGCGTGCTCGGACGCCAGACGATCTTCCAGTAGCGCTTGAGGCTTTCGATCATGCGGGCATCCGGGCGTGTCAGGGCTTGGTGACGACCGCGGCGCCGAGACCGCGAAACGTATTGCCGACCAGCGGGCGTACCGCCTCCTGGGCCACATGGCACTGCATGCAGAAATAGCGGCGTGTCGACACGGCGGCCAGCACAGCGCCGCCGCGATCGACATAGTGCGTTTCGCTGACCGGCACGGCCTGCGAGAACGCGGTCTTTGTGCGCGCGTGACAGTCCAGGCACTTGTTGAAGTTCTTGTCGATCTGGTAGCCGTCGACGCGGTGAGGAATGATCGGCGGCTGCTTGTCGTAATTGCGCGCTTGCCGCACATCGTCATTGACCGGATTGCCCAGCAGCGGCGGGCGCGTGGTCGCGGTGATCGCCACCGGCCCGCGCAGGGCATCGACAAAGCCCGGCGCGGGTTCGGCCGCGGCCTGCGCGGAAACTAGGCTGGCGGCGAACAACATGCGGCGTAGCCTCATGCGGGCTTAGCTCCTGTGTTCACGACCTTGGCGATCCTGACCGCGCACTTCTTGAAGTCGGTCTGGAACGAGATCGGGTCGGTGGCGTCGAGTGTGAGCTTGTTGATCAGTTGGCTGGCGTCGAACCAGGGCACGAAGACCAGGCCGCGCGGCGGCTTGTTGCGCCCGCGGGTCTCGACGCGTGTGCGCATGCTGCCCCGACGCGACGAGATTTCCACTTCCACACCCCGCCGCAGGCCCAGCGAAGTCGCATCCTCGGGGTGCATATAGCAGACCGCATTGGGAACGGCGCGGTGCAACTCGGGCACGCGTCGCGTCATCGAGCCCGAGTGCCAATGCTCGAGCACGCGCCCGGTGGACAGCCAGAACGGGAATTCCTTGTCGGGCACTTCGGCCGGCGGCTCGTAGGGCAGCGCAAAAATGCGCGCCTTGCCGTCGGGGTGGCCGTAGAACTGAAAGCCCGCCCCCGCCTTCACGTAAGGGTCGGCGCCCTCGCGGTAGCGCCACAGCGTTTCCTTGCCGTTGACCACCGGCCAGCGCAGGCCGCGCGTCTGGTGATACGTGTCGAACGGCGCCAGGTCGTGCGCCTTGCCGCGGCCAAAGCGCGCGTACTCTTCAAACAATCCCTTCTGCGCGTAGAAGCCGAAGGCCTTGGCCTCGTCATTCGCGTAGCCGGACGCGATGTCCGTGAGCGGGAAGCGATCCACTTGCCCGTTGCGGAACAGCAGATCGAACAAGGTCTTGCCGCGCACCTCGGGCTGCTTGGCCACCAGCTCGGCGGGCCACACCTCCTCGACCTTGAAGCGCTTGGAGAACTCCATCAACTGCCACAGGTCCGAGCGCGACTCGCCGGGCGCGCTCACCAGCTGGTGCCAGAAGTGCGTGCGCCGCTCGGCGTTGCCGTAGGCGCCCTCCTTCTCAACCCACATCGCTGTCGGCAGGATCAGGTCGGCCGCCACCGCGGTGACAGTGGGGTAGGCGTCGGACACGACGACGAAGTTGGCCGGATTGCGGTAACCCGGATAGCCTTCCTGCATCAGGTTGGCTGCCGCCTGCATGTTGTTGTTGACCATCACCCAGTAGGCGTTGAGCTTGCCGTCCTTGAGCATCCGGTTCTGCAGCACGGCGTGATAGCCCGGCGTGTCGGGGATGGTGCCTTCGGGCACCTTCCAGATCTGCTCGGTCATTGCGCGGTGCTTCGGGTTCGTGACCACCATGTCGGCAGGCAGGCGGTGGGCGAAGGTGCCGACCTCGCGCGCGGTGCCGCAAGCCGAAGGCTGGCCGGTCAACGAGAACGGGCTGTTGCCGGGGGTGGAGATCTTGCCCGTGAGCAGGTGGATGTTGTAGACCATGTTGTTGCACCAGACCCCGCGGGTGTGCTGGTTGAAGCCCATGGTCCAGAACGACATCACCTTGATCTTCGGGTCGGCATACAGCTCGGCCAGCGCCAGCAGGCGGTTCTTCGGCACGCCGCTGAGCCGTGCCGTGGACTCGAGGTCGTATGCGGCGACGAACTTCGCGAACTCATCAAAGGTCGTCGGCTTGGCGCCGCCCGCATTGGCAGCATTCTTTGCGGCCTTCTGCAGCGGATGCTCCGGCCGCAAGCCGTAGCCGATGTCGGCGTTGCCGAGCCAGAAGGTGGTGTGCTTCTCGACAAACTCCTTGTTGACGCGACCGGTGCTGATGATGTGGTGGGCGATGTAGTTCAGGATCGCCAAGTCGGTCTGCGGCGTGAACGTGAGCTCGATGTCGGCCAGTTCGTAGGAACGGTGTTCGAAGGTCGACAGCACCGCGACCTTCACGTGGCCGGCACTCAGGCGCCGGTCGGTCACGCGTGTCCACAGGATCGGGTGCATCTCGGCCATGTTCGAGCCCCACAGCACGAAGGCGTCGGCGGCCTCGAGGTCGTCGTAGCACCCCATCGGCTCGTCGGCGCCGAAGCTGCGCATGAAGCCGGCAGCCGCCGAGGCCATGCAGTGGCGCGCGTTCGGGTCGAGGTTGTTCGAGCGAAATCCCGCCTTCATCAACTTCAGCGCCGCGTAGCCCTCCCAGATCGTCCACTGGCCGGAGCCGAACATGCCCACCGCCGTGGGGCCCTTGTCCCTGAGCGCACGCTTGAACTGTTCAGCCATCACGTCGAAGGCCTTGTCCCACGACACGCGCTCGAACTCGCCGTCCTTGGCGTACTTGCCGTCCTTCATGCGCAGCAGCGGCGTCGTCAGCCGGTCCGCGCCGTACATGATCTTCGACAGGTAGTAGCCCTTGATGCAGTTCAGGCCCTTGTTGACCTCGGCCAGCGGATCGCCCGTGGTGCGTCGGAGACTGGTTCGAATCCAAATCGACAAACCCTGGACACCCTGGTCTGCCATGCGTATGCTTTGATGCAGGGCAAGACGCTGAAGCCATCCACGCTCGGGTGACGGCTCTCAGGCCGCTCCGGCAGGCTTGAGAGAGACAACAAGAAGGGGACCCCGACATGG
>JANOPR010000224.1:0-2321 GCA_031421955.1 Burkholderiales bacterium | reverse complement strand
AGCGGGTAGTCCGCCATCGGCGCGCCCCAGGTCGCGCCGGCGTTGTTGACCAGGATGTCGATGCGGCCCATGCGCTCCATGGTCTCGGCCGCCACGCGAGCGATGTCCGCCGGCTGGCTGGCGTCGGCCGCAATCCAGCGCGCGTCGATGCCCTTGTCTTGCAGCAGCGCGGTTGCATGTTCGAGGTCAGCGGCCTTGCGCGAGGTGAGCATGATCTTGGCGCCGGCCTCGCCGAGCGCCTCGGCGATCTGCAGGCCCAGGCCGCGCGAGCCGCCGGTGACCAAGGCAGTCTGACCCGTGAGGTCGAACAGTTTCTGGATCGATGTACTCATGTGTTTTCTCGCTGTATCAATCAAGGGCCCATGCGCGAGCGCACGAAGATCAACAACACGCCGATGGCGAACGCGACGCCGCCCGACACCATCAGCGTCCAGCCGGCGTCGGGTCGGTGGGCCTGATAAAACCAGCCCAGGCCGAGCGCCAACATGCCGCCATAGATCAGGATCCAGCTCCAGCGATCGATCGGCTTCTTGTCCATCGCTCAACCCAGGCGGAAGTGCCGCAGTGCAGCCTGTGCGATCGGCGCGCCCCACTCCGGCAGAAAGTGTCCGCCCTCTGCCACCTCGAGGGGCGGCGGACAACCGCGGATCGTGCGCGCCAGCGCCTGCATCACCGGCGGGCCCAGCACGGGGTCCTGCATGCCGATGGCCATGAAGCTCTCGCCGGTCCAGCGCTCGCGCCAGAAGGCAGCGGCCTCGCGGCTGATCGCGGCGCCGGGCGCGTCCTCGCCATCAGGCACCATGTTCGGGAATGCACGCAGCGCCGCCTTGTAGCTCGCGTCCGGAAATGGCGCGTCGTAGGCGGCGATCTCGGGTGCCGTCATGTCGGGCTTGCCGCGCGCGATCAGTTTGCCGACCTTCAAATCGGTCTGCGCATTCGAGTAGGTGCGCCACATGCGAAAGCCCTCGGTGACCGCACCGGTGCCCAGGCCGGTGTTCATGACCAGCAGGCGCGTGAAGCGGTCTGGCATCGCCATCGGCAGGGTCAGTCCGAGCAGGCCGCCCCAGTCCTGGCAGACGAGCATCACGTTCGTGAGATCCAGTCGCTCGACGAAGGCCAGCAGTATCTCGCGATGCTGATCGAAGCTGTGCCAGGACGCCTCGGCGGGTTTGTCCGAGCGGCCGAAGCCGATCAGATCGGGCGCCACGACGCGCAGGCCGGCGCCGGTGAACACGGGGATCATCTTGCGGTACAGGTAGCTCCAGGTCGGGTTGCCGTGCAGGCACAGCGCGGTGACCACCGCGTCGCGCGGGCCCTCATCGATGTAATGCACGCGCAGGCCATCTTGCTCGAGGTAGTGCGGCGCGAACGCAAAGCCCCGTAGATCGGCGAAGCGATCGTCCGGCGTGCGCAGCGCTGGCATGCTCAAAGCACCTCGAACACGCCCGCCGCGCCCATGCCGCCGCCGATGCACATCGTCACGCAGACCTTTTTCGCGCCGCGGCGCTTGCCTTCGATCAGTGCGTGGCCTGTCAGGCGCTGGCCGCTCATGCCGTAGGGGTGGCCGATGGCGATGGCGCCGCCGTTGACGTTCAGGCGGTCCAGCGGGATGCCGAGTTTGTCGGCGCTGTAGAGCACCTGTACGGCGAAGGCCTCGTTCAGTTCCCACAGGTCGATGTCGTCCATCGTCAGGCCCAGGCGCTTGAGCACCTTGGGTACGGCGAAGACCGGGCCGATGCCCATCTCGTCGGGATCGCAGCCGGCGACGGCGAAACCGAGGAAGCGGCCGAGTGGTTTCATTCCCTTCTGCTCCGCATACTTCTCGCCGACCACGGCGCAGGCGCCTGCGCCGTCGCTGAACTGGCTGGCGTTGCCGGCGGTGACGACGCCGCCGGGCACCGCCGTGCGGATGTCCTTGATCGACTCATAGGTGGTGCCGGGGCGCAGGCCTTCGTCGGCCTTGACCGTCACCTCCTTGCTGCGCAGGCCGAGCTGCGCATCGGCCACGCCGGCCGTGACGGTGATCGGCGCGATTTCGGCATCGAACAAGCCCTTCTCTTGCGCGGCACAGGCCCTCTGCTGGCTCTCGGCGCCGTAGCGGTCCATGCGCTCCTTGGACACGCCGTAGCGCTTGGCCACCTGCTCGGCGGTCTGCATCATGTTCCAGTAGATCTCGGGCTTGTGCTCGGCCAGCCAGGCATCCTGGAACATGTGCAGGTTCATCTCGTTCTGCACGCAGGAAATGCTCTCGACGCCACCGGCGACGTACACATCGCCTTCGCCGGCCGCGATGCGCTGCGCGGCCAGCGCGATGGTTTGCA
>JANOPR010000223.1:0-1704 GCA_031421955.1 Burkholderiales bacterium | reverse complement strand
GGCGTCAAGCCGGGTTCCTTGCAGGTTGGGCGGGCGGGTCGGCGAAGTCGGCGGCGTTGGGGTGGTCGACACCGGTGGCCTGCTTCGCGCGCTCGGCGTAGCGGTTGAAGCGCCACGCCACAGACTCCATCGTGATGCGGCGCCAGACCACGCGCTTCTCGCTCGGGCTCAGCAGCGGCCAGTGCTGAACTTCGTCTTCAGTGCGGCCGCATCCCTTGCATACCGCATCGCCCTGCGCTGTGGAGCAGATGGCGATGCACGGTGCGTCGGGGGTGCTGGCGTACCAATCAAGCCAGGCCTGGCGCGCGCGCGCCGGCAACGAGTCTTCGTCGCATTGGGTCTCGCGGTAATAGACCATCAGGCCATAAACCTCGGCCAGTGCGCGCACCTCGGCGCAGGCGGTGATGCCGTCGGGCGAGGGCGAGTGTTCGCGCCACCAGTTGATGGCGCGCTCGATGTCGGTGATGTGGATGCCGGCCATGGGGGAACGCTGAGAAGGGCGCGAAGCATAGCGCCCCGCGCCGAGGCGGCCCGCTCAGGCCGCCGGTGTCGTCACGCTGACCATCCAGCTGATGCCGAAGCGGTCGGCCAGCATGCCAAACTGCGGCGACCAGAAGGTCTGGGCCAGCGGCATCTGCACCGTGCCGCCCTCGGCCAGCGCGTTGAACAGGCGCCCGGCCTCGGCCACGGTGTCGGTGGCGACGGACAGCGAGAAGCCGCGAAAGTCGGGCTGGCCGGCGCAGTGGCCGTCGCTGAGCATCACAGTGCTCCTGCCGATGCGCAGGCTGGCGTGCAGGATCTTGTCGCCCGAGCCCGCGGGCAGTATGCCCGGCGGCGCCGGTTCCGGGCTGTCCTTGTTGCGCATCATCATCAGCACCTCGGCGCCGAGCGCGCGCTGGTAGTACCCAATGGCTTCTTCGCAGCGACCATCGAAGAACAGGTAGGACTCGATGTGCATGGGGCCTCCGGCAGGGTGGGGCAGTCGGCGTGACTTTACGCGCGCCCTGCATGCCGCGGCGCGACTCAGCTATCGTGGGCGCCCATGCCACCCGCCGACGCACCGGAGCAGCACCCGATGGCCACCGAGTTGAACGCCTTGATCATGTCCCTGCGCCAGTTCACGCACGAGCGCGACTGGGAGCAGTTCCACTCGCCGAAGAACCTGGCCAGCGCGCTCGTGGTCGAGGCCGGCGAGTTGCTCGAGCATTTTCAATGGCAGACCGAGGCGCAAAGCCGGGCGATGGCACCCGACAAGGTCGAGGAAGCCTCGCGCGAGATGGCCGACGTGTTCCTGTACCTGCTGCAGCTGTCCGATGCGCTGGGCGTGGATCTGGTGCGCGCGGCCGAGCAGAAGATCGCGCTGAATGCGCAGAAGTACCCGGTTGAGCGGGCGCGGGGCAACAGCAGGAAGTACAACGAGCTTTGACGGGCCGTTGACGGTGCGCAGCCCGCGCAGGCCGCGACTCGGGGGTTGGCCGTACCCGGCAACGTTTGCAGGTTGTTGGCAGCGCGGCGGTCGGCTATCGTCCTGCCCAATGGAAAAGAAGACGCATCAGGGCAGAGGCGGGTGAGCACACCCGAGCAACAGGCGCGAGCCGAAATCGACCACCTGCTGCAAGCGGCCGGCTGGGCCGTGCAAACGGTCGATGCGGTGAACCTGCACGCCGCGCGCGGCGCGGCGATCCGCGAGTTCCCGCTCAACCC
>JANOPR010000222.1:0-2106 GCA_031421955.1 Burkholderiales bacterium | reverse complement strand
TCGCTTGGGGCGCAGCGCGGCGTTGCGTCCCTTGCCCGGACGCGAGTCCGGGCATCGTGTCGCGCCTTGCACTGCGCCCCATTCGACCCGTTCGCACTGCCGTGCGTAGTGTGAACAGGCCCTGGCCTGCGATGACCGCTTCGATCGACGATCCACACCTGATCCGCCGCGCCGGCGCCGCACAGCTCGCCAGCGCGCTCGCCGATGGCCGCGCCGCCACGCTGCGGCTGTTCTCGAGCGTGCGCGGCGCGCTGGGCCCACGCCTGGACATTCCCTATGCCGCGCAAGTCAACCCGCCGCTGTGGGAACTGGGCCATGTGGCTTGGTTCGAGGAGTTCTGGAACGCGCGCAACACCGAGCGCCTGCGCGGCGCGGCGGCCCGGCTGGAAGCGCCGCGCGCCGCGTCGCTGCTGCCGCGTGCCGATGCACTCTTTGACTCGAGCACAGTGGCGCACACGACCCGCTGGCACCTGGACCTGCCCGACTCCGAGCGCACGCTGGCCTACGCCGCACAGGTTCGCGAGCGAACGCTCGCGCTGCTGGGCGACTGCAGTGACAGCGACGATGCGCTGTACTTCTTTCGCATGGCGCTGTTCCATGAAGACATGCACCGCGAGGCCGGCACGATGATTGCGCAGGGCCTGGCGCTGGACGCCTCGGCCGCGCTCGCGGCCATCGCGCCTGCGGCAGCCGCCGCGCCCCGCAGCGAACTGGCCGTCGACGGCGCCGACCTGGCGGTCGGCCACAGCGACGGCGGTTTCGCGTTCGACAACGAACTGGGCGCGCACCGCGTGACGGTCGCCGACTTTCGCATCGATGCCTCGCCCGTCACGTGGGGCGACATCTTGCCGTTCATCGAAGCCGGCGGCTATGACGACGCGCAGTGGTGGACCCGCGCGGGCCGGGCCTGGCGCCTGCGTGCGTTGCCACACGGACTGCCCCGTTACGTGCGCCGCATGGACGGCGGCAGCCTGCAGCGAGCGATGTTCGGACGCTGGACGGCCATCGACCCCGCGCAGCCGGCCATGAACCTGAGCCAGCACGAAGCCCTCGCCTGGTGCGCCTGGGCGGGCCGGCGCCTGCCGACCGAACACGAGTGGACGCTTGCCGCGGCACAGGCCGGCGACGCGTTTGCCTGGGGCCAGGTCTGGGAGTGGACGGCATCGACGTTCGAGCCCTGGCCCGGTTTCGTCCCGCACCCGTACCGCGATTACTCGCAGCCCTGGTTCGACGGCCGCCCGGTGCTCAAGGCAGGCTCATTCGCAACCGCACCGCGCATGAAGCACCCGCACTACCGCAACTTCTTCAGCGCCGACCGCAATGACGTGTTCGCGGGCTTTCGCAGCTGCGCCGTGTAGGAACGGGTGGCTAGGCGGACGCGCAGAACACCGCAAACCACGCGCGCTCGTCGGTCCAGCAGCGCGTTTGCAGGAATCCGGCAGCGCGCAGCAGTGCGTCGAAAGTGTCGACGCGGTACTTGTACGAGTTCTCGGTGTGGATGCGCTCGCCGGCTGCAAAGCGACGCTCGCCGCCGGGCCAGCGCACGAGCTGCTCCCGTCGCGCCTCGAGGTGCATCTCGATGCGCGAGTCGGCTTCATTGAACAGCGCCACGTGACGCCATCCTCGCACGTCGAAGTCGCTGCCCAGGAGTCGGTTCAGGTGCAGCAGCACGTTCAGGTTGAACGCCGCGGTCACGCCGAGTGCGTCGTCGTAGGCGGCCTCCTGAGTCACGCGATCCTTCACCAGATCGACGCCGATCAGCAAGTTGCCGCCGGGCGAGCTGATGCGCGCACGGCGCAGGAACTCGACCGCCTCGACGGGCGTGAAGTTGCCGATCGACGAGCCCGGATAGAACAGTGTGCGCGGGCCGTCGCCCGCCTCGGCGGGCAACACCAGCGCGCGCGAAAAATCCAGGCCGAGGCCGACGATGTCGAGCTCCGGGTGCTCGCGCTGCAAGCAGCGCAGCGCATGGCGCAGGTGGTCCACTGAAATGTCCACCGCGACATAGCGGCGCGGTTTCAGGGTCGCGAACAGCCGCCCGGCCTTCTCACAGTTGCCTGCGCCCAGGTCGACCAGCGTGCGGCCGCTGCCCAACTCGAGCGCGAT
>JANOPR010000221.1:0-1954 GCA_031421955.1 Burkholderiales bacterium | reverse complement strand
TGGTTGATGCGGCCGATGCCGATGCGCCCGACGTAGGTCGAGTAATCCAGCGAGCAGATCTGCAATTGCAGCGGGGCGTCGGGCGCGCCTTCGTGCGCCGGCACATACTGCAGCATGGCGTCGAACATCGGGGCCAGGTCGGTGCCGACGACACCCGCTTCCATCGTCGCCCAGCCGTTCAGACCCGAAGCGTAGATGACCGGGAAGTCGAGTTGCGCCTCAGTAGCATGCAGCTTGTCGAACAGGTCGAAGGTGGCGTTGATGACGTAGTCGGGGCGCGCGCCGGGGCGGTCGACCTTGTTGACGACGACGATCGGCTTCAAGCCCAGCGCCAGCGCTTTCTTGGTGACGAAGCGGGTCTGCGGCATCGGGCCCTCGACCGCATCGACCAGCAGCAGCACGCTGTCGACCATCGACAGCACGCGCTCGACCTCGCCGCCGAAGTCGGCGTGGCCAGGCGTGTCGACGATGTTGATGTGCGTGCCTTTCCACTCGATGGCGCAGTTCTTGGCCAGGATCGTGATGCCGCGCTCGCGCTCCAGGTCGTTGCTGTCCATCACGCGTTCGGCCACCTTCTCGTTCTCGCGGAAGGTGCCGCTCTGGCGCAGCAACTGGTCCACGAGCGTGGTCTTGCCGTGGTCGACGTGGGCGATGATGGCGATGTTGCGAATAGGTCGGGTCATGATCTTCAGCTTTCAGGAATCCAGGAGGCCCTGCAGTTCGGCAGGGCTGAGAAGTCGATCGGGAATCAGCTCACCCGCGACGATATGGGCGGCGCCGAGCAGGGCCTTGGGCTCGGGACCGTAGACGCGCACGCGCGCGCAATCGGGCGCATCGACACGCCGGCGCAGGCCGGTCAGGAAGCGGCCGGCCTCGTCAGCAGCCAGGCTAAAGGCAGTCCAGTCGGCCAGCAGCACGTCGGGCGGCAGCAGCCGGGCGTCGCGCCCGGGCTCGTCCAAGGCGGCGAGCTGGTCGAGCGTGATGGCCTGGGCAATGTCGAGCGGGCCGCTGCGCGTGCGGCGCAGCGTTGCCAGGTGCGCGCCGCACCCCAATGCCTCGCCGATGTCGGCAGCCAGGGTACGGATGTAGGTGCCCTTGCTGCACGTGACATCCAGGACCAGCGTCGACGCCTGCCAATCGAGGATGTCAATCCGGTGGATGACGATGCTACGCGGGGCGCGCTCGACCTCGATGCCCTGCCGAGCGTACTCGTACAAAGCCCTGCCCTCATGCTTCAACGCCGAATGCATCGGCGGCAGTTGCTCGATCGGGCCGGTGAAGCGCAGGCAGACCGCCTCGATATCGCCTCGCGTGACCGTCACCGGCCGCTCCTGCACTAGCGTGCCTTCGAGGTCGGCGGTGGTCGTCGTCTGGCCCAGGGTGAGTGTGGCCGTGTAGCGCTTGTCGGCGTCCAGGCTGGTCTGCGAGAACTTCGTTGCCGCGCCGAAGCACAGCGGCAACAGGCCCGAGGCCAGCGGATCGAGCGTGCCGGTGTGTCCGGCCTTCTCGGCGCGCAGCAGGCGCTTGGCCTTTTGCAAGGCGTCGTTGCTCGACAGGCCCAGCGGCTTGTCGAGCAGCAGCACGCCGTGAACGGCCCTGCGAGCGATGCGTGGGCGCTGTGAGTTCATCACTCGTCGAGCGCTCGCGTCGAATTCGCTTGTTGAATCAGCGCCGAGAGCGCCGCCGCACGCTCGGTGGTGCGGTCGAACTGGAAGTGCAGCGTCGGCACGGTGTGAATCTGCAGGCGCTTGAACAGGCCGTTGCGCACGAACCCGGCGGCCTCGTTGAGCGCGGTCTCGCACTCGGCCGTGTCGCCCACCAGCAGGGAGAATCGCACGGTGGCATGGGCGTAGTCGGGCGTCACGTCGACGCCCGTGATGGTGACCATGCCGACGCGCGGATCCTTGAGCTCGCGCACCAAGGTGGCCACATCGCGCTGGATCTGGTCGGCCAC
>JANOPR010000220.1:0-4940 GCA_031421955.1 Burkholderiales bacterium | reverse complement strand
GGCTCGGCACATCCAGCGGAATCTCCTTGAGCGAGTGCCGGTACGCCACGCGGTCGATGAACGGCACCAGGATGTTCAGGCCCGGCGTCAGCGTGCCGTGGTACTTGCCGAGGCGCTCGACGACCCAGGCGTTCTGCTGCGGTACAACCTTGAGCGAGCGCACGACGAAGATCGCCGCGATGACCAGAACGATGATGAAAACGAGTTCCATTGGGGGTTCCTCAATCGGGTCAGTGGGAATTAGGGCGGGGTTGCACGAGCAGGCGGTTGCCGTCGAGCGCCTGGATCACATGCACGCCAGGCTGCGGCGTGCCGCTGCCGACGTAGCGCACGGCCCAACTGGCGCCGCGGTAGTGCACCTGGGCCGCCCCATCGGCGTCCCATGCCGGTACGTCGACGGTCTCGCCGATGTCGAGGTTGACGTCGCGGTTCTCGCCCGCGGGCGCGGCGGAGGCCTGTCCGCCGCGCTTGAAGCGCCAGGCGGTCACGGCGCCGCCGCCGATCAGCGCGGCGGCCAGCAGTTGGCCATTGAAGGCGATGCTCATGTGCGCCGCCAGTGCCGCCGCCACGGCGCCCAGGGCCAGCATCAGCAGGTAGAAAGTACCCGTGGCCAGTTCGGCGGCGACCAGCACGCCGGCGACGATCCACCAATTCGTGGCTTGACTCCAGTCCATGCGTGTCTCCTGTTGGGCGCGCCAGTGTAGCCACCGGCCCGCACGGGCCTACACTGCGCGCTCTTTCGTGCCACCAGCCAGGGCCCAGACGATGCAGCGCTTCAACTTTCCGATCGTCATCATCGACGAGGACTACCGTTCCGAGAACAGTTCGGGCCTGGGCATTCGCGCCTTGGCGCAGGCGATCGAGAAAGAGGGCTTCGAGGTGATCGGCACCACCAGCTATGGCGACCTGAGCTCGTTCGCGCAGCAACAAAGCCGGGCCTCGGCGTTCATCCTGTCGATCGACGATGAGGAGTTCACCACCGGAACCGACCCCGTCCCGGCGGTGCTGAATCTGCGCAAGTTCATCCAGGAGATCCGCTTCAAGAACGCCGACATCCCGATCTATCTGTACGGTGAGACGCGCACTTCCGAGCACATTCCCAACGACATCCTGCGCGAACTGCACGGCTTCATCCACATGTTCGAGGACACGCCAGAATTCGTGGCCCGGCACATCATTCGCGAGGCCAAAAGCTACCTTGACGGCCTGGCACCACCGTTCTTCAAGGCGTTGATGAACTACGCCCAGGACGGCTCCTATTCATGGCACTGCCCTGGCCACAGCGGCGGCGTGGCGTTTCTGAAGAGTCCCGTGGGCCAGATGTTCCATCAGTTCTTCGGCGAGAACATGCTGCGCGCCGACGTCTGCAACTCGGTCGAGGAGCTTGGCCAACTGCTCGACCACACCGGCCCGATCGCGCAGAGCGAGAAGAACGCGGCGCGCATCTTCAACGCCGACCACTGCTTCTTCGTCACCAACGGCACCAGCACCAGCAACAAGATGGTCTGGCACCACACGGTGGCGCCCGGCGACGTGGTGGTGGTCGACCGCAATTGCCACAAGTCGATCCTGCACTCGATCATCATGACCGGCGCGGTGCCGGTGTTCCTGACGCCCACGCGCAACCACTTCGGCATCATCGGGCCGATTCCCGAGAGTGAGTTCTCGCCCGAGACGATCCGCAAGAAGATCGCAGCCAACCCGCTGCTGGCGGGCATTGACGCGCGCAAGGTCAAGCCGCGCATCCTGACGCTTACGCAAAGCACCTACGACGGCGTGCTCTACAACACCGAGACGATCAAGAAGAAGCTGGACGGCTGGATCGATACGCTTCACTTCGATGAAGCCTGGCTGCCGCACGCCGCCTTCCACTCCTTCTATGCCAGTTACCACGCGATGAGCAAGTACGGCCCGCGGCCCAAGGATGCGCTGGTTTACGCGACGCAGAGCACGCACAAGTTGCTGGCGGGCCTCTCGCAGGCTTCGCAGGTGCTGGTTCAGGATTCGCAGCGCAACAAGCTCGATCGCCATCTGTTCAACGAGGCGTACCTGATGCACACGTCGACGTCGCCGCAGTACTCGATCATTGCGTCGTGCGACGTCGCCGCGGCGATGATGGAGCCGCCCGGCGGTACCGCGCTGGTCGAAGAAAGCATCCGCGAGGCGCTCGATTTCCGGCGTGCGATGCGCAAGGTCGACAAGGAGTTCGGCCGCGACTGGTGGTTCAAGGTCTGGGGCCCGGAGAAACTCGCCGGCTCGGGCATCGGCAGCCGTGACGACTGGGTCCTGAACGCCAACGAGAAGTGGCATGGCTTTGGCGACCTGGCGCCGGGCTTCAACATGCTCGACCCGATCAAGAGCACGATCATCACGCCGGGGCTGGACGTGAGCGGCAAGTTCGCAAAAACGGGCATTCCTGCGTCCATCGTCACCAAGTTCCTCGCCGAGCATGGCGTGGTGGTCGAGAAGACGGGCTTGTACTCGTTCTTCATCATGTTCACGATCGGCATCACGAAAGGCCGCTGGAACACGCTGCTCACGGCGCTGCAGCAATTCAAGGACGACTTCGACCGCAACGCGCCGCTGTGGCGGATCCTGCCCGAGTTCTGCGCCGCGTATCCGATGTATGAGCGCATGGGATTGCGCGACCTCAGTCAAAGCATCCACGAGACGTACGCCAAGGGCGACATCGCGCGGCTCGTGACAGAGATGTACCTGTCAGATCTGCACCCGGCCATGAAACCGGCCGACGCCTATGCAAGGATCGCGCACCGCGATACCGAGCGTGTGGACATCGACCAGCTCGAAGGGCGCATCACGACTTCGCTGCTGACGCCGTACCCACCGGGGATCCCGTTGCTGATCCCGGGCGAGAGATTCAACAAGAAGATCGTCGACTACTTGCGCTTCACGCGCGCATTCAACCAGCGCTTCCCCGGCTTCGACACCGATGTGCATGGCCTGGTGGAAGACGAGCACCCGGGTCCGGACGGAACAAAGCGCTACTACGTCGACTGTGTCAGGGGTTGATGGCAGTTGTGGCCTAATTCAGGCTTCGATCATTTCCCTTTTGAGTACAGAGATCATCATGGCCAACAAGATCAAGACCGAAGCCGATCGCAAGGCCACCCCGCGCCCTGCCGCACCACCCGGCGTGGCCTTCACGGTCGGCCGCGGCCAGAAGGTCAGCCTCGAGCGCGGCTCGCACACGCGCAGCAAGAAGAACCCCGGCAAGCGCCCGAAGAAGGGCGGCTGATCCCGCGGCGCGCCGCGCGCCGGCTCCGGGCGCTGCGATGCTGAGAGTCACCGAACTGCGGCTGCCGCTGGATCATGCCGAGGGCGCGTTGCGCCCCGCCATCCTGGCGCGCCTGGGTGTGCGCGATGACGAGTTGACCGCGTACACCGTCGTCAAGCGCGCCTACGACGCACGCAAGAAGGCGGCGATACAGCTGAGCTACACCGTCGACTGCGACCTGGTCGACGGCTTTGCCGTGCTCGGCCGATTCGCCGCCGATCCCCATGTCCGAGCGGCGCCGGAGACCCGCTATCGGCACCTGGCCCATGTCCCTGCCGACTTCTACGACGCAGGGCTGCCGCGCCCCATCGTCGTTGGTTTCGGTCCCTGTGGCCTGTTTGCCGCGCTGATCCTTGCGCAGATGGGGCTCAAGCCGATCGTTCTCGAGCGCGGCAAGGCCGTGCGCGAGCGCACCCACGACACCTGGGGCCTGTGGCGAAGGGGCGTTCTCGATCCGGAGTCGAATGTGCAATTCGGCGAAGGGGGGGCGGGCACCTTCTCGGACGGCAAGCTGTGGAGCCAGATCAGCGATCCGCGGCACCTGACACGCAAGGTGTTGACGGAGTTCGTCAAGGCCGGTGCGCCCGAAGAGATCCTGTTTGTCAGCAAGCCTCACATCGGCACGTTCCGGCTGGTCAGCATGATCGAGAAGATGCGCGCCGAGATCGAGCTACTGGGCGGGGAGATTCGATTTCAGCAACGCGTGACCGATATGCTGATCGAAGAGGGCGCCGTCCGCGGGCTGGCGCTGGCTTCTGGCGAGCAATTGCGCACCGACCATGTGGTGCTGGCGCTGGGCCACAGCGCACGCGACACCTTCGAGATGCTCCACCGTCGTGGCGTGTCGATGCAGGCCAAACCGTTTTCGATCGGCTACCGGATCGAGCATCCGCAAGGCCTGATCGACCAGGCGCGTTTCGGCCCGGCGGCGGGGAACCCGATTCTTGGCGCGGCTGACTACAAGCTCGTGCACCACGCGCGCAATGGCCGCTCGGTCTACAGCTTCTGCATGTGCCCGGGCGGTACCGTGGTCGCGGCCACATCCGAGGTCGATCGTGTGGTCACCAACGGCATGAGCCAGTACTCGCGCAACGAGCGCAACGCCAATGCCGGCATCGTGGTGGGCATCACGCCGCAGGACTACCGCCAGGACGGCCGCGCCGACGGCCCCGTCAGCCCGCTGGACGGCATGGCCTTCCAGCGGCAGTGGGAGTCGCGTGCCTATCTGCTGGGCGGCGGCGGCTACGTCGCTCCCGGCCAACTGGTCGGGGACTTCCTCAAGCGCCAGCCGAGCAGCGCGCCCGGCAGTGTGCTGCCGTCGTACACGCCGGGCGTGCGCATGACCGACCTGGCCGACGCCAGGCAGCCCAGCCTGCCGGACTACGCGATCGAGGCGATCCGCGAGGCGCTGCCCGCGTTCGAGCGGCAGATTCGCGGGTTCTCCATGGCCGACGCGGTGCTGACCGGAGTCGAGACGCGGACCTCGTCGCCGTTGCGCATCACCCGGGCCAAGGACTTCCAGAGCGTGAACGTGCAGGGCCTGTACCCGGCGGGCGAGGGGGCGGGGTATGCCGGCGGCATCATGTCGGCCGCCGTCGACGGGATAGAGGTGGCCGAGGCGCTCGCCGCCGCGCTGCTGGTCAAG
>JANOPR010000219.1:0-4234 GCA_031421955.1 Burkholderiales bacterium | reverse complement strand
CTATGTCTCGCCCAACTGGTACCCGAGCAAGCGCGAGCATGGCAAGGTCGTGCCCACCTGGAACTACACGATGGTGCAGGCGCGTGGCACGCTGCGCGCAGTCGACGACACGCCCTGGCTGCGCTTGCTGGTTGGGCGGTTGACCGAACGTCACGAGTCGGCGCAGCCCAAACCCTGGTTGGTGAGCGACGCCCCCGAGGAATTCGTGCGTCAGATGCTTGGCGCCATCGTCGGAATCGAGATTGAACTGACTGCATTGACGGGGAAGTGGAAGGTGTCGCAGAACCGCAGCGCCGCGGACCGGCTCGGTGTGGCCCAGGGGCTTGTCGCGGACGCTGCCGATGACAACGCAAGGGCCATGGCCGCGCTGGTGCGCGACCGGTCAACGTAGCGCGCTGGCCGTGCGCGCGAGCGCCGTGATGCGTGCCCAGTCACCGCGGGCCAGGGCGTCGCCCGGCGTCAGCCACGATCCGCCGCAAGCCCTGACATTGGGCAACGCCAGAAATTGCGGCGCGGTCTCGACCGTCACGCCCCCGGTAGGGCAGAACAACACATCGGGGAAGGGCCCGGCAAACGCCTGCAACATGCCGATGCCGCCGGCGGCCACGGCCGGAAAGAATTTCAGGAATGGCAGGCCGTCGGCATTGGCGGCCATCACTTCACTCGCAGTCGCCACACCGGGCAACAGCGGCAGCTCGAACTCGCGACACGCCGCGGCGATCGGCGCCGTGTAGCCGGGACTGACACCGAACTGGCAACCGGCATCGCGCGCCGAGCGTACGTCAGCGGCGCTGCGCAGCGTGCCGGCCCCAAGGACAGCCTGCGGCACCTGCCGCGCGATCGCCTCGATGCAGGCCAACGCAGCGGGTGTGCGCAGCGTCACTTCCAGCACGCGCACACCGCCTTCGACAAGCGCGCGCGCCATCGGCACCGCGTGCTCAAGTCGCTGCAGGACGATGACCGGGATCACCGGGCCGAACGCGACAAGCTCCAGCGTGTTCTTGATCATTCGCACATCCTTCACAGCCAGCCGCAAGCACCCTGCCCGGCATTGGTGACGCTTGGGCGCATGCTTGAAAAGTGCTCGCGGCCCAGGCCGTGTGCGGCTTCCTGGGCATGCACTGCGTCGATTTCAACTTCAATGCGCGCAGGCTTGCCCGGGGCGCCGTTCACGCGCCCTTCAGTGACCTGCGCCACCTTGAGTCCTTTGCCCTGCGGCACCGCCAATGGCGGTGTCAGCGTGTGCTGCGCGGGCATGCCATAGGCCTGCAGGCCCTGGAATCGCTGCGCTCACGGATGCGATCGGTGATCTGCTGCAGGGCTGGCTTCATCAGGCGCGAGGTGTGCAACGCTGTAACTATGATTTCTATTTTCACGTAATCTGGTTACATCGTCAATGTCACCCGATGTCATCATTCGGGCGCATGGATCCCGGCACCGACGACACCATCCGCGTGCCACCGCTGCGTGACCCGCAGGTGCTGCTGGCGCGCGCCCGGCAGGAGTGGGGCGGGCGCCGCGACCTCTGGGTCTTCGGCTATGCCTCTCTGCTTTGGCGCCCGGAGTTCGAGTTCAAGGAACACCGACCGGCGCAGGCCCATGGCTGGCACCGCGCATTGCACATGGCTTCCCGGGTCAACCGCGGCACGCCCGAACGCCCTGGCCTGGTGTTTGCGCTGCTGCCTGGCGGCAGTTGCCATGGCGCGGTGTACCGCGTCGCGCGCGAGCGCGCCGTCGACGAACTCGAGCGTCTGTGGCGCCGAGAAATGCCCACAGGGGTGTACGACGCTCGGTGGCTGAATTGCCGCACACCCAAGGGCAACGTCCAGGCCCTGGCTTTCACGTTGTCGCGGCGCAGCCCGCAACATGTCGGCCCCCTGCCGGACACGCAGATGATCGAGATCCTGCGCCACTCGTGCGGCCGCTACGGCACGACGCTGGACTACCTGGTGCAGACCGCCGGCGCATTGCGTGCCCGCGGCGTGCATGACCGTGAAATCGAGCGCCTGGTGGCGCTGGCGCGCCATCATGGACTGACCTGACGCTTTCGGCTCAGTGCAGCGGGGGCACGACCGCAGGCGCGCTGTTGCCGCCCGCGGCGGCACGCAGGGCCGCCAAATCCTGCACGGTGTCGATATCGATCAACAGACCCGGATCGTCGACCTCGACCGCCTCGGCCGGATACCGCACCAGCAGCCGCCGCGCGCCCTCGTCGCCAGTCAGCGCCACCAGTTCGGAGAACAGCTCGGCCGAAAAACCGACCGGATGCCCACGCAGCCCACGGTACTGAGCATAGGCCACGGCATGCGTCTGCAATGCCTGCGCCACCTGCTGCAGCGTATCGGGTTGCACCCGGGGCATGTCGCCCGGCAGAACCAGCCAGCCGGCCGCATCAGGCCGTGCCGACACGCCGGCAGCGATCGAATCACCCATGCCCCGTGCGCGTGCCGCAGGCAGGATCACGATGTCACGTGCTGCCACCTGTTGGCTTGCCAGCGGCGCCAGCTCGGCCGTCGTGACAACCAGCACCGGCAAACGGCTGGCAATCGCATTGCGCAGGGTCACGTTGAGGACGGCGCCGACATCGCCATCGCCCTCGAGTGGCTGCGCGAGTTTGTGCCCGCCGCCTGTGAACCGGCTGGATGCGCCCGCGGCGAGAACGATGACAGTGACAGGCAGATTCATGGGCAGCACAAACAGCAATGTTTTCCGGGGCCGCACAGCACGCGCGGCATGGCGCAAGAATCTGCCGCCTGCGTGCTGCCCGTAAGTGGGGCGACCACCTAAGGCCTTCCACCTAAGCAGAAGTGGGTAGGCCGCGGCGAGCTTATGCTCGCACCATGGACCGTTCGCCCAGCCCAGACATTGCCGCGTTGCGCAAGAGCTACGAGCGCGCCGAACTCGACGAATCTTCGTCGGAGGCCGAACCGCTGCGCCAGTTCGAGCGCTGGCTGCGTGAGGCGATCGACGGGAAGCTGCCCGAGCCCAATGCCATGACACTGGCAACGGTGGGCGAAGGCGGTCAGCCCTCAACGCGGGTCGTCCTGATCAAGGGCTACGACGAACGCGGCATCGTCTGGTACACCAACTACGAAAGCCGCAAGGGGCGTGAGCTGGCCGCATTGCCGCTGGCCGCACTGCAGTTCCATTGGGTCGAACTCGAACGCGTGGTGCGCATCGAGGGCCGCGTGGAACGCGTGACCGACGGCGAGAGTGACGCCTACTTCGCCAGCCGGCCGCTCGACTCGAGGATAGGCGCCTGGGCCTCGCCGCAAAGCGAAGTCATTGCCTCGCGCATGGTGCTGGTGGCCAATGCAGCGAAATTTGCAGCTCGCTTTGCATTGAATCCGCCCCGCCCGCCGCATTGGGGCGGTTACCGCCTCTTACCCACGCGCTGGGAGTTCTGGCAGGGCCGCAAGAGCCGGCTACACGACCGTGTCTGTTATCGCCGGCCGTCTCCGAACCATGAGGGGTGGCTACGCGAGCGCCTTGCGCCCTGAAATTCAGGTGCGCTTGAAGCGCGCGGCAAATGTGCGCTTGAACTTCTGCACCTTCGGCGCCACGACGGCGGCGCAGTAGCCCTGCCCCGGGTGGTTGGCGAAGTAATGCTGGTGGTAGTCCTCGGCGCGCGAATAGTTGGCCAGCGGCTTGAGCTCGGTGACGACGCGCCCACCGTGTTCAGCGTTCGCCACGGCCAGAACCTCACGCGCCACGCGCTCCTGATCGGCGTTCTCGAAGTAGATGCCCGAGCGGTATTGCGTGCCGGCATCGTTGCCCTGGTAGTTCAGCGTGGTCGGATCGTGGACGTGAAAGAAGATCTCTAGCACCTCGCGTAGCGTGATGCGGGCGTTGTCGAACGTGACGCGCACGACTTCGTTGTGGCCGGTCTGGCCGCCGCACACCTGCTCGTAGCTCGGGTTGGCCACATGCCCGTTGCTGTAGCCCGATTCGACGCCGACGACGCCCTCCACCTGCTCGTACACCGCCTCGGTGCACCAGAAACAGCCGCCACCCAGCGTGATGATCTCGTTGGCCATGTCGTGCCCTTTGAGTCGACAGTGTGCCCGCCCGCGCCTGCCATTATCGGCAGGCGTCAAGTCACGCGAACCCAATGCAATGAGCCCCTGGCCAGGCCAGGGGCTCATCGGTTCAGCGACTCAGTGCCTCAGCGACTGAAGGCGCTCGGAGGCTTGGGCTTGACACTGCCGCCCGGCTTGCGGGCCCCAGCCGGGCC
>JANOPR010000218.1:0-1702 GCA_031421955.1 Burkholderiales bacterium | reverse complement strand
ACGCCGGCGGGCGTGCCCGGGGGCTTGCCCATGATGCCGCCCACCGAGGTCTCGCCGATCTTGAGCACGTGGTAGGGGCCGGTGCCCATGTCCATGGTCTCGGCCTTCCAGCCGAACAGCGTCCCGTAGAACTCGACGGCGGCTTTTGGGTTGCTCGTCATCAGCTCAGACCAGCTGAAAGCACCCTGCGTCTTGTAGGCATCCATCGCACGCTCCTTTGCAAAAGTTGGGACGACATGCTGCGCCCGGCGCAAGCGGTCGTCAATGCCGCTGCACGGCCTGCGGCACAATCCACGCCGCGATGAGCCTCGTCTTCCCCCACACCTTCGTACCGTGGTTTCGTTCGGTTGCGCCCTACATCCACGCCTACCGCGGCAAGACCTTCGTGGTCGGCATGGCCGGCGAAGGGATTGCCGCGGGAAAGCTGTCGGCGTTCGTGCACGACCTTGCGATCCTGAACGCGATGGGCATCAAGTTGGTCCTGGTGCACGGCTTTCGGCCCCAGGTCAGTGAGCAATTGAGGGCCAAGGGCCATCCCGAACGATTCAACAACGGCATGCGAATCACGGATGCGCTGGCACTGGATTGCGCCCAGGAGGCCGCGGGCCAGCTACGCTTCGAGATCGAGGCCGCGTTTTCGCAGGGATTGCCGAATACGCCGATGGCCAATGCCACGCTGCGCGTCGTTTCTGGCAACTTCCTTACTGCAAGGCCGGTGGGCATCGTCGACGGGGTCGACTACATGCACACCGGCGTGGTCCGCAAGGTAGACGCCGTCGCAATCCGCCGTGCCATCGATACCGGCGCGGTCGTGCTGTTGTCACCGTTTGGGTTCTCACCCACGGGCGAGGCGTTCAATCTGACGATGGAGGACGTGGCGACGACAACTGCGATCGCGCTGCAGACAGACAAGCTGCTGTTCATCACCGAAGTCCCCGGTATCCGCGAGAACAACGACGACCCCTCAAGCGAGATCGACACCGAGCTGGCATTGGCCGATGCCGAGCGGCTGCTCGCCGCGCTGCCCGCACCGTCCGCTCCGACCGATGCCGCCTTCTATCTGCGCCATTGCGTCAAGGCCTGCCGCGAGGGCGTCGAGCGCTCGCACATCCTGCCCTTCGGGGTGGACGGCGCATTGCTGCAGGAGGTCTACACCCATGACGGCATCGGCACGATGGTCGTTGACGAGAAGCTCGAAAGCCTGCGCGAGGCCACCAGCGACGATGTCGGTGGCATCCTGCAGCTGATCGAACCGTTCGAACGCGATGGCACGATGGTCCGTCGCGAGCGCACCGAGATCGAGCGCGACATCGCCAACTACACCGTGATCGAGCATGACGGCGTGATCTTCGGCTGCGCCGCGCTCTACCCCTACCCCGAGGCAGGCACCGCCGAGATGGCGGCGCTGACGGTCAGTCCGCAGGTGCAGGGCCAGGGCGACGGCGATCGCATGCTCAAGCGCATCGAGCAGCGTGCACGCAGCATGGGCTTGTCGACGATCTTCGTGCTGACGACGCGCACGATGCACTGGTTCATCAAGCGCGGATTTGTGCCGGCGGAGGCCGACTGGCTGCCGGAGGCGCGCAAACGCAAGTACAACTGGGATCGGCGCTCGCAGGTGCTGGTCAAGCCCCTCAACTGATCCGAAAGGCCGACGATGGCGCGAATGGTGCAGTGCATCCACCTGAAGAAAGAGGCCGAG
>JANOPR010000217.1:0-4364 GCA_031421955.1 Burkholderiales bacterium | reverse complement strand
ACACCTTCATGGCCGCCGTCAGCAGTTGTTGCTTGAGGCCGGGAAAGTGCACCGCGACGATCTGCTTCATCGTCTCGCCGTCGGGGAACTTGATGTAATGAAAGAAGCAGCGACGCAAGAACGCGTCGGGCAACTCCTTCTCGTTGTTGCTGGTGATGAAGACGATCGGGCGGTGCCGGGCCTTGACGAGTTCGCGCGTCTCGTAGACGTAGAACTCCATGCGGTCGAGTTCGCGCAGCAGGTCGTTCGGGAACTCGATGTCGGCCTTGTCGATTTCGTCGATCAGCAGGGCCACCGGCTGCTCGGCGGTGAAGGCCTGCCAGAGAATGCCGCGGATGATGTAGTTGCGGATGTCGCGCACGCGCGCGGCGTTGTCGGCGTCGGCGATCTGGCTGTCGCGCAGGCGGCTGACCGCGTCGTACTCGTACAGGCCCTGCTGCGCCTTGGTCGTGCTTTTGATGTGCCATTGCAACAGCGGCAACTTCAGCGCCGCCGCGACTTCCTCGGCCAGCATGGTCTTGCCGGTGCCCGGCTCGCCCTTGACCAGGAGGGGGCGTTGCAGGGTGATTGCGGCGTTGACGGCCAGCATCAGGTCCTGGGTGGCGACGTACTGGTCAGAGCCTTCGAATTTCATGGCGTGGAGCGGGTCCGGACAGGCGATGGCAGAGGTGCGGATCAGTATAAGTGGGCCCCCTATAATCCCCCGCTGATCTGAATGCCACTCCTTCTGTCCATGACCAAAGCGCTGATCCTTCCGATGCTGCTGGCCCTTGCGGGCTTGATTCCCGATGCCTACGCGCAAGCCGCCAAGCCGGCGGCCGCCGCGGGTGAAGCCAAGGTGGCGATGTGCATCGGCTGCCATGGCATCAAGGGCTATCAAGCCAGTTTTCCCGAGATCCACAAGGTGCCGATGATTTCGGGCCAGGGCGGCAAGTACATCGCTGCCGCGCTTGACGCCTACAAGAAGGGCGAGCGCAAGCACCCGACGATGCGCGCCATCGCCGGCTCGTTGACCGAACAGGACATCGCCGACGTCGCGGCCTACTACGAACAGCATGGCAAGGACGGCGTCGCGCTGCCCGAGCAGCCTGCTGCGGCCGCGCCCGACGTCGCCGCCCTGCTGACCAAGGGGGCGTGCGCCTCGTGCCATGGCGCCAACTACAGCAAGCCGATCGACGCCAGCTACCCCAAGTTGGCCGGGCAGCACGCCGATTTCCTGTACGTGGCGCTCAAGGCCTACAAGACCGAAGGCAATCCGCAGGTCGGCCGCGGCAACGCGATCATGGGCGGGATGGTCAAGCAATTCAGCAACACCGAGCTCAAGGCCATCGCCAACTACCTGGCATCGCTGCCGACCGAGCTGCACACGGTCCCTCAATCCAAGTTTCGTTGAGCGCTTGGGCCAGAAGGAGGGCCGCCTGAGGGCGGCCTTTTTCATGGGCGCGGCGTGGCTTGACGACCCGCCAGGTCCTCCAGGATCGGGCAGTCGGGACGATGGTCGCCATGGCAGCGCTGGGCCAGGTGTTCGAGCGTGCGCTGCATGCCTTGCAGCGCGGCAATGCGCTGTGCAAGGTCGGCCACATGGCGCTGAGCGATGCGCTTGACCTGTGCACTGGGTCGCTTCTTGTCGCGCCATAGCAGCAACAGGGCATGGATCTCGCGGGTTTCGAAGCCGAGGTCACGCGCACGGCGAATGAAGCGCAACGTGTGCACCGTCGCTTCGCCATACTGGCGATAGCCCGCCGCGCTGCGTGTCACGCCGGGCACCAGTCCGAGCGCCTCGTAGTGGCGGATCATCTTGGCCGAGACGCCGCTCTGCAGCGAGGCTTGGCCGATGTTCATGGCGCCAGCGGCGCCGGGAAAGCGGCTTGATTGACCGCGGCGGCCGGCGCGCTGCGCGTGTGGTGCGGCGGCTGCCAACGCCGCAGGAGCAGCGCATTGCCGATCACGCTGACGCTGGACAGCGCCATCGCCGCGCCGGCAATCACCGGGCTCAGCACGCCCATCGCGGCCAAGGGGATGCCGACGATGTTGTAGAAAAAGGCCCAGAACAGGTTCTGCCAGATCTTGGCCGTGACCGCGCGCGAAAGTGCCACCGCCTCGACAACCAAGGCCAGGTCGCCGCGCATCAGGGTCAGCCCGGCGGTCTCCATCGCCACGTCGGTGCCGGTGGCCATGGCCAGGCCGACGTCGGCTGCGGCCAGCGCCGGCGCGTCATTGATGCCGTCGCCGACCATCGCCACCTTGGCACCCGCGGGCATGCCGCGGCGCAACGCGGCCACCACGTCGGCCTTGTCCCCGGGCAATACTTCGGCGCGTACGTCATCGATGCCCAGACGCCTGGCGACGGCCTCGGCCGCGCCACGGTTGTCGCCGCTGACCAGCACCGTGCGCACGCCCAGCGCATGCAATGCGGCAATGGCTGCCGCGGCATTGGCCTTGGGGGTGTCACCGAAGGCCAGCAGTCCGCGCAGCCGCGGTGCCTGGCCAATGTTGGACTGCGCCAGCCACGACACGCTGTTGCCCTCGGCCTGCAAGGCAGCCGCACGGGCGCCGAGCGGCTCCGGGATGGCCACCCCAAGCTCGGCCATCCAGCGTCCGCTGCCGAGTTGCAGCGCATGTTCTGCCACGCGGCCTTCGACGCCCCGCCCGGGCACTGCGCGCAGGTCCGTGGCAACCTGCGGCGCCAGCCCCGCCGCCGCGGCGGCCCGCGTCACTGCATGGGCCAGCGGGTGCTCGCTGCCGGCCTGCAGCGCGGCCGCGTCACGCAGCAAGGCCTGCGCATCGCCAGCGTGCACCGCGGCATGCATCACCAGCCTGGGCTTGCCCTCGGTCAGCGTGCCGGTCTTGTCGAAGGCCACCACCCGCACCTGGCGCATCAATTCCAGGGCCTGCGCGTCGCGCACCAGGATGCCGCGCTGTGCCGCCAGCCCCGTGCCGACCATCAGCGTGGCCGGCGTGGCCAGGCCCAGCGCGCAAGGGCAGGCGATGACGAGCACCGCGACCGCGTTGACGATGGCGATGGTCCAGTCGCCATGGGTCCAGCCCCAGCCGAGCAACGTCAGCAGCGCCACCGCCACGACCACCGGCACGAACACCGCGCTGACGCGGTCGACGGTCTGCTGGATCGGCGCCTTCTTGGCCTGCGCCGACTCGACCATGCGCACGATGCGCGCCAGCGTCGTCTCCGTGCCGACCGCGGTGGTGCGCAGCACCACGCGGCCTTCGCCGTTGACGGCGCCGCCCGTGACCCGTTCGCCGGGCTCGCGCGCGACGGGCAGGCTCTCGCCGGTGAGCATCGACTCGTCGAAGTGGCTGAGACCTTCGATCAGCTCGCCGTCCACCGGCACCCGCTCGCCCGGGCGCACGACGACTTCGTCGCCGACCCGCACCTCGGCCAGCGGGACGCTGGATTCGACGCCATCGCGGCGCACGGTCGCGCGGTCGGGGCGCAGCGCGCGCAGCGACTCGAGCGCATCCAGCGTGCGCCGCTTGGCGCGGGCTTCGAGCCACTTGCCCAACAGCACCAGCGTGATCACGACCGCCGCGCTCTCGAAATACAGGTGCGGCATGCCCAGTGGGTCCTGCGACCACAGGTACAGGCTCAGTCCGTAGGCCGCGCTGGTGCCCAACGCGACCAGCAGGTCCATGTTGCCGCTGCCGGCGCGCAGCGCCTTCCACCCTGCGCGGTAGAAGCGCGCGCCGAGCCATAACTGCACCGGGGTGGCGAGCGCGAACTGCAGCCAGGCCGGCAGCATCCAGTGCGCATCGAAAGCCTCACCCAGCATCGGCAGTGTCAGCGGCGCGCTCAGCAGTGCCGCCAGCGCCACGCGCCAGCCGGCGTCATGGCGTGCGCGCGGTGCGGCTGTGGCGGCGCCGTCGCCGGCCAGTGCACGCGCCTCGTAGCCTGCGCGCCCGACAGCAGCCAGCAGGGCAGGTGACAACGCCGCATCGGGCTGCGCCGCGGCCACGACTTGGGCCTGCGAAGTCGCCAGGTTGACGCTGGCGGACAGTACCCCGGGCACCGCCAACAGCGCACCCTCGACGCGGCCGACACAGGACGCGCAGGTCATGCCGTCGATGGCGAGGTTGAAGGTTTGTGTAGCTGTCATGCCCCCACTCTAAACCTTGCCATGATGTCAAGGTCTACAGTGGGCGCATTGTTCCACCCCACACTGGAGTCCCCACCGTGACGACGATCGAATTGACCCTGCCTGCGATGACCTGCGGCCACTGCGTGAAGAGCGTCACTGCCGCCGTGCAGCGACTGGACCCACAGGCCCAGGTCAGCACCGACCTGGCGACGCACCGGGTCCGCGTCGATACGTCGGCAGCGCAGGCGGGCGTGGTCCGCGCCCTCACCG
>JANOPR010000216.1:0-1836 GCA_031421955.1 Burkholderiales bacterium | reverse complement strand
GTCAGCCTGATCCTGCCCAGCCAGACCGATTCATGGCTGGTCTTTCACGCCGGGCGCCGCTTCTACGCGCGACTGTTGCGCGCCGGGGTGAAGATTTTCGAGCGCCAGGGCGTGATCCTGCATTCGAAGACCGCCTTGATCGACGGTGTGTGGGCCACGGTCGGTTCGACCAATCTCGACTGGCGCAGCTTCCTGCACAACTATGAGCTCAATGCCGTGGTGCTCGGCGCCGAGTTCGGCCGCCAGGTGCAGGCCATGTTCGACCGTGACCTGGCGGCCTCGGACGCCATCACGCTCGAGACCTGGCAGCGCCGTGGCCTGGACTTGCGCGTCAAGGAGCAGTTCGCACGCGCCTGGGAATACTGGCTTTGATCGCCGGCGCGTAACTCGCCGCGGCCTGCAACAGGCGACTCGAGTCCCCTGGCGCGGCCTGTTGTCCTACCGCGTCTTGCCGCCCTCTCCGATGGCCAGGCCCTGCGCGAGCGGTCACAGTCATCTTCGACAAGAGCCTGCGCGACGTCGAGTCATGCAGCCCGTGCCAAGCACCACTCAAGTGAGCGAACTCCGTGAAAACTGTAGCCCTCCTGACCCTTGCCGCGGCCATCGTGCTGCCGGCCCATGCCGCCACCAACATCGGCGTTTCGATCGGCATCAATGCACCGGGCCAATACGGACGCATTGACATCAACAACTACCCGCAGCCCACGCTCGTGTACGCGCAGCCGATCATCTATGCGCCCTCCCAGGTCGCGATCTATCAACGCCCGATCTACCTCTACGTGCCGCAGCCGCATCAGGCCAACTGGGGCCGCTACTGCGGTGGCTACGGCGCCTGCGGGCAACCGGTGTACTTCGTGCAGGAAACCTGGGTTCGCGACGAGTACCGCCGCGAACACGACAACCGCAATGGTCGCAAGAAGTTCAAGGACAAGGACCGCTACGACCGCGACGACCGCAACGACAATGACCGCGGCCGCGGCCGGGGCAACTCAAAGAAGTCCGATTGAGGTGGCGTCGTCGGCCGCGAGGTCGGCAAGAAGCCGTCCCACGACCCTTCAGATCCAGGCGCGCCGCGGGCGCGCTTTTTCTTGGCCGCAATGGCGTGGCGCGCGTTGTAGGGCCCTTCCTACGGCAATCACGCTGGTGGTCCGATGGTGCGATCGGGCTCGCGGGGACACCATCGCTTCACACAGTGTCCGCAGCCCGCGGTCCGACCTGGAAGCCCCGCCATGCACACCGCCAATTCCCAATGGACTGACGCCGCCACAGGTCGATCGACCGAGCATTCCCAACCGCGGCAATCCGCCTGGTGGCAGGTCTTGAACTTGATGCGCGCGCCCGTCTGGCCGCTGCTGCTGGCCACCATGTGCGCAGCGGCGCTGCTGTTCGCGTTCCAGGAGGTGGTGCATGCGGGCGTGCTGCAAGGCGAGGCCAGAAATCGCGCGACTGCCGCGTACTCGCATGAGGTCTGGCGTTGCGATTTCATGAGCGGCGTGAGCCAGCGCGCGAGCTGCCACGCGCAGCTCAAGGCAACGCGCCAGGTCGACGCCTCGCTCAACCAGGCGCGCGACACGCGGCCTGAGGCCGTGACACTGGCCCGGCGCTGACTGCCGCGGCCGGGGCAGGCTCAACGGCCTGCGTTGACCACACCATTTCGAATGCGAATTTGCCGCCCACGAAAGCACACCATGAACATGCATCACACCCAACTCGCGCGCCCGCTCTGGGCCCTTCTCGTACTGAGCGCGGCAATCAGCGCCTCGCCCGCGCTGGCCGCAAGCAAGGCCGGGCCGTCGGAGTCGCAGGCGCGCTACCAGCGCGACGTGGCCGCCTGCC
>JANOPR010000215.1:0-1931 GCA_031421955.1 Burkholderiales bacterium | reverse complement strand
TCGAGATCAAGTACGACGTTGCAGCCGCCACCAAGCTGATGGCCGAAGCCGGCCACTCGCCGGCCAAGCCGCTCAAGGTCAAGGTACAGATCAGCGCCAGCGGCTCGGGCCAGATGCAGCCGCTGCCGATGAACTAGTTCGTGCAGCAAAGCCTGAAGCAGTGCGGCTTCGACGTGCAGTTCGACGTCATTGAATGGAACACCCTGTTCACGAACTGGCGCAAGGGCGTCAAGGACCCGTCGGCCAACGGCGCCAACGCCATCAACGTGTCGTATGCGGCGATGGACCCCTTCTTCGCAATGGTGCGCTTCACCAGCACCAAGACCTACCCTCCGGTGTCCAACAACTGGGGCTACTTCGGCAACGCCGAGTTCGACAAGTTGATCGCCGACGCACGCACCACCTTCGACGACAAAGGCCGTGACGCGGCGCTGGCCAAGTTGCACGCACGCATCGTCGAGGAAGCGCCCTTCGTCTGGATCGCGCACGACGTTGGGCCGCGCGCCATGGCGGCCAAGGTCAAGGGCGTGGTGCAGCCGCGCAGCTGGTTCATCGACATTGCCACCATGTCGATCGAATGAGATGACAGCCCCAAGCTCGCTGCGCTCGCACCCCCCGAGGGGAGCTCAGGCCGCTTGGGAGCGGCCCGGCGTTGGCCTGAGGCCGTGATGCAAGCACGCTGCCGCCCCGGGTCGCCGGGGTGGCGATCTGCCGGGCGCTGGCGCTGCGGGGGTCGGGCCGCGTGATTGCCTTCCTGCTGCGCCGACTGGTCTACACGCTGCCCATCATGCTGGGGGTGGCACTGGTGTGTTTTGCGCTGGTGCATCTGGCGCCGGGCGACCCGCTGGTGTCGATCCTGCCGCCCGATGCCTCGCTCGAACTGCAGCAGCAGTTGCGCACGCTCTATGGCTTCGACCGCAGCTACCCCGAGCAGTTCGTGGGCTGGGTCTGGCGCGCGGTGCAGGGCGACCTGGGCACCAGCATCGCCAGCGGGCGCGCGGTGGCGGGCGAGGTCGTGACAGCGGTGGGCAATACGCTGCGGCTGGCGGTGTTCGCCACCCTCATCGGCTTTACCTTCGGCGCCCTGTTTGGGTTCGTGGCCGGCTACTTCCAGAACCGCTGGATCGACAAGCTGGCCTCGATGCTGGCCGTGCTGGGCGTGAGCGTGCCGCACTACTGGCTGGGCATGGTGATGGTCATTGTCTTTGCCGTGCTGCTGCCCTGGCTGCCGCCAAGCGGCGCCGGGCCGGGGGGTTCGGCCGACTGGCTGTGGAACTGGGAGCACATGCAGCACCTGGTGCTGCCGGCGATCACGATGAGCGTGATCCCGATGGGCATCGTGGCACGCACGGTGCGCGCGCTGGTGGCCGAGATCCTGGCGCAGGAATTCATCGTCGGCCTGCGCGCCAAGGGCCTGACCGACCTCGGCGTCTTCCTGCATGTGGTCAAGAACGCCGCGCCGACCGCGCTGGCCGTGATGGGCCTGCAGCTGGGCTACCTGCTGGGCGGCAGCATCCTGATCGAGACCGTGTTCTCGTGGCCGGGTGCGGGCTTCTTGCTCAACAGCGCCATCTTCCAGCGCGACCTGCCGTTGCTGCAGGGCACGATCCTGGTGCTGGCGATGTTCTTCGTGCTGCTCAACCTGATCGTCGACGTCGTGCAAAGCCTGCTCGACCCGCGCATCGCGCGCGGCTGATGCCATGACATCCCCGCTGCATATCACGGTCGATCGAGCCAAGGTGCCGGCGCTGGTCTTTGAGCGCTCGCCAGGCTACTGGCAGACCGTGGGCCGGCGCTTCCTGCGCGATCCGGTGGCCATCATCGCCGCGCTGATGATCGCCTGCCTGCTGCTGATGGCCGCCTTCGGCCCGCTGCTGGCGCCGGCCGACCCCTACTTCGGCAACATGCTCAGCCGCCTCAAGCCGATCGGC